>CAYJAP010000001.1:0-81711 GCA_964368425.1 uncultured Lachnospiraceae bacterium
ATGTTTCACCTCTCAATATAATATATCACAAAGATAATGTTCAATCAATCGATTGCATCTTCTTTAGAAGATAGCTTTTATTTTAATACAATATCTTTTTTAATAATAGACAGATTTTATTGCAACTCTATTTCCTCTTCGTATCAGTATGTGAATAAAAGATGCATGTGTATACCTAAAATAATTGACTTTTACTGCTTTTTCATTATACTAAGTTATAGGTGTAAGTTATGGATTTAAAGAAAAATCAAGAAGAGTTTATCTCATTGTATAACGAAAATATAAAGAGAGAGGGTGCGGAAGAGTTGCTAAAATATTTGTTAACTACAGATTTTTTCACCGCTCCAGCCAGTACGAGATTTCATTCGGCAGAAGATGGTGGATTATGTTTGCACAGTCTGAACGCATACAACAGGTTATTGGAAAATATTAAAAAAGAATATGGAGAAGAATGGGAAGAGAAAGTGAGTTTAGAAACCATCACTATTTGCTCTTTACTACACGATGTTTGCAAAGCTAACTTTTATAAAACAGAGATGCGTAATACCAAGATAGATGGGGTGTGGGAACAAGTTCCATATTATTCAGTAGATGACCAGTTGCCGTACGGACATGGAGAGAAATCGGTATACATAATAAACGGGTTTATGCGTCTAAGTAGAGAGGAAGCATTGGCGATAAACTGGCACATGGGAGCATGTGATGCCCGAGCAAAGGGTGGCAGTAATACATGGAGTCAGGCTTTTTACCAGTATCCACTTGCGTTTATGTTTCATATATCAGATATGGAAGCTACGTACTTGGATGAAGAAAAACCGGAATAAAAGGAGAAAGAATATGTCAGCAATTATAGACCAAAGAAAATGCGTATTATCAGGAGGGTGTAAGGAAGTCTGTCCAGTGGCAGCTATATACTTTGATGAAAAGCAAAAAAAGATGTTTGTGAATAAAGACCTTTGCATCCAGTGCGGAATATGTGTAGGGGCATGTCCGATAGGGGCAATAACCCTAGCAAGTAGTGACACTGAATACGAAAAACTGAAAAAAGAATTCGAGAAAAAATAAACAACCTAAGCAGGTTGTTTTTTATATCTTTTAGGTGTTTTAGATTCTTTTATACAGGAACTTTTTAAACTTGTTACTGAATGATAGAGCGAGTATTACATATACAAGAATGTACGAGATAGATATCATCGCTAACGCTAGTAGTGAGTATGAGAAGGCGAGTGCGAGACCTATAGTGTTTATAATGTTCAAAAATTGAACTCTGAACACGGCGATTATTATGTAAGATATAACTAGCCCTGTGACGGAGAAAATAATCATTTGAGAAGTGAGTAGACTATGTAAATTTTCCAGTCCTAAAGAATTATAGGTGAAGAAAATTTGTTTTGTTTGTTTTATATATATACTGAAACATATGAATATGCTAGTAGCAACCGATATTAAAATTATAGATATGAAGATATAAACTAAAACAATAGGAGTGCCGAGCAAGTCACTCATTTTTTGCTGCTGTGAATGTAGGTTGGTTAGCATCAATCGTTGATTTTTAAAGGACTGTTTCACTTCGTTCATAACGCTTTTAACGTAGTTACTGTCTGCTAATACGAGGATAGAATTGTACGCAGAAACGCCGCTTATCTCATTTACTCTATCTATGTCTAGGACAATAAGATTTCCGTCCTGCTCCGTGCTGTCGATGAAGCCCGCTATTTTGAAAGTGGCTATCTGATTCTGTTGTTTGTCAAAGATAATTTCAATATTATCTCCCAGTTTATACCCCAGCAAATATTTAAACGATCTGCCTAATAATACACTATTTCCGAGGTTAAAATCATACATAGAACCTTCAATAAGATTACTATAGTTACTTGCTATGATATTGTTAGGGTATCCAAAAATGTTCAAACCTTTTAGATTGTTTTGTGCAACTTGCCCAGTCTTTAATATTGTTGCTCCGAATACTCCTTCTACGTGCTCCATATTGGTTATAGTTGTAAGGGCACGACTGCCAGTCTTGTTGTCGATTGTCAACCTTGTCAACGCTGACACGTTAGCTATTTCTATGTTGTGGGTAGGCTGCGCTCCTCTACCAGAAAACGTTGCTGTTGTACTTGCGAACACACTTAATAATATAACTACGAAAGCACCAAAAGAGATAACGCGTATAAGCATAGGGGAGTAGTAACAGTGGGTGGAGCGGGATAGATGTATTTGTGAGAAGTTTTTCAATCGAAACGCACGTTTATATATTGTTAATGCTATTCGGAGAAGCAAAGGAGATAGCCATATTATAGTCGCTATAAACACTATTAGCGATACAATCCCGCAAATACTCTGTCCTAATGGGAAAAATATCGTACAGAAAAGTGACGCTATCATAATAAAGAAAATAACGGAATTTAGAATGTTTCGAGAAGCTGAAGGTCGTTGACTGTCTACTAAAACCTCCCTGATACTGGAACGTATAAAATATAAAGATTGAGATAATGAGCATACCAGTATAAAGGCTATTCCTCCAGCACCTGCAAACAGATATTGTTGAAGTGTTCCACCGCTCATGAAAGACATGTCTGGGAATAATCCCAATCCTTTAGTTAGAGCAAAGCCAGTTAATAATGCGGAGGCAACTCCTATTATGCCGTAGAAGAAACTTTCCAAAAACATCGACATTACCAGCTGTGGTGTGGTTGCTCCCATAACTCGCAGACGTGCAAATTCCTTTACTCGGGTTTTGAAAATAATGTTGTTAATTATGTAAACGATAAATGCACATAGAATACATACTAACACAACGCCGATGTAAAATAGGGGCATGATTTTCTCTACCATTTTTTCTATAATATCAATGTTTACCGTTTTATCCACCAACATCTTCGGAAAAATCTCTTGTAGCCGCTCAATGACTTCGTCGACATCGACGCCTTCCTTGACTTTAATAACGGCAACGTCGAATGGTTTGTATATAGTAGGGTATGTCCAACCCGGCAAAAAACTTGATATTGCACTCTTCTCGCCTAGTACTACTTCAGTATTTAATCCAGAAAAAATCCCTCTATTTTTGGCGATAGCGGCAATCTTAAAGTTCGCGTTCTCGCCCACCATATATAAATTAACGATCGAGCCAATAGACAAATTGTATTTATCAGCGTAAGCCTTACTTACGATAACTTCATCTTTTTTCAGTGATTCGACGGGGTTAGTGTAAAATTCTATCGTGTTAAAATTGGCTATTTCATTAAAGTTAGCCATTACTATGTATGCACTATCGTTAGATATGTCGCCAGGTACTATCACCATAGGAGATATATACTCAAACTTTTTCAACGTTTCTCTGTCTATATCGGACACATTGGCCAATAGTCCGGTCAAATCGTTCATGGATTCAGCATCTTTGGGCATTATGTAGATATCGGAGTTTCCGTAGAAAGAACGCATTTTTTCTTCTTGGAAGTTTCGTATAAAAGTCGGTAACAGGAAAGTAAACAAAAATATTGCGGTAGAAATAAAAAGGGCGATGCTTATTAACCACGCATCTAACTTATTATGTTTGATGTTTTTCCAAGCGTACTTTGTTACAAAATTCATATACTGCCTTTGCACCCTTATAAAGATATTATACTAGACAAACAAAATGCGAGCAATATATTTTTATAAAAAATACTATTTTATAGAATTAATGTTTGACTATTGCATAATAGCAAGAATTATGGTAGAATATTCGTGAATTGAAGGAGGTTTCCATGGCTAACCTAAATGAAATTTTTGAAATATTAAAGGCTAGAGGACTAGATGCTACTAAGATGGACAGGAACAGTACTGAATTTGCTAACTTTTTGCAAGTAGTATATAAGTTAACTGAGCCAAGGCCAATCGTAACACGTGACCCAGTTGTTATGTCGTATTTTACGCCTACTAAAAAGCGAGTTTGTGTAAAAGACATTGTCAACGTGAACACCACTCCGTCTGAGGCAGGTAAAGAAAGTAATCTTGTAAGCGAACTGAGAGAGCTTCCAAGGGGTTCGATTGTTAAGAGCATGTTAGAAAAAAAAGACAGCTTGAAGGTTAGAGAGTTTGGACGTAGTGTAAAACAATTCCCTAAGAACATCGAACTGATACAGCAGGGAGATAGTTTCTATCTTGCAAATGATGGTGCAGGAAGAATCTTGGGTCTATTACTAAACTACTATATCGAGAGTATGAACGTTACAGATAAAACAGAACAAGAAAAAATAGACAAGAGATACACTTTTGAGTATAGCGTTCATAACATGAATATGT
Organism: uncultured Lachnospiraceae bacterium; assembly: GCA_964368425.1. Lineage (GTDB taxonomy): Bacteria > Bacillota > Clostridia > Christensenellales > UBA1242 > CAYJAP01. The sequence continues at coordinate 4,285 of CAYJAP010000001.1, forward strand.
TCAACGATGAGCTGATAAGCTTAGTAGGTAGTGTTGCTGCAGATACAGATAGGCAGGTGGGTGAGGCATTGGCGTCTTACGTAGTTAATAACGTTAGCGAAAGTGCTAGGCACACTCTGGTTGTACCACATGAAGACAAAAATACTTTCGACGTTTTCGCTAAAAATATCAGTAAAAGAAACATGAGTTCTGAAGAGCTTATAAAGTTTCTCCAGTCGATAAAAGACGCGCCTTTAAAGTACGCCATTTACAAAGACGGAGAAAGATACCACTTAGCACAGGGGCAGGTTGTAGAAGCCAATCTTCCTAGAGAGGATTTGTTACAATTAAAAAAGGATATGGATAGAGGGCCAGCTGTTAAGCCCGATAAAGAACCTATATATTTCCTCACTGCACACAGACGAGAAGAAGGTGAGTACGAAGATGCTCATGACGCTATAACTTACAACTTGCAACATACAGCAACGGTTATACCGGCAAAAGAGCTTTCGTTGATTAATTTGTTAGTAGACAGACTGGACGGTGCTAAAAAAGCTCTCCAACTTAAGAAAGATGAGAACCTCCATGAACTTGATGTGGAAGGGCTTATCATAAAAGAGAAAAACTACAACGGAATTTCAGCTGATCAGGTGGGAGTGCTGATTGACACAATAGAGAACATTTATTCCCGACCAAGAACAACAGTTATTAGATAGTAAATGTAAAAAGACACCTATTAAGGTGTCTTTTTTAGTGTTTGTGTGGTAGCGGTGGTCGGACTCGAACCGACACTCAGTTGCCCGAACTTGATTTTGAGTCAAGCGCGTCTGCCATTTCGCCACACCGCCGTGTTGTTACAGTAAGTATATTAGCATATTAAAATATATAATTGCAAGTATTTTCTCTTGTTTCATGTTCGTTGATTGCTAAGATTAATGGCTTTTAGCAGGAGAAAGATGATTTTATCTGAAATCTTCAAATCGGAGTTCTGATTTATCTTAGAGTTTATGTGGTAGTAAATAAGTTAATTTTCTATTTTGAAAAATATAGCGACACATCCATACTTATCTATCTCTTCTTTTGAGTAGTAAGTGGTGTCCTCAACAGCTTTTTGTGGGGTAGCATAATTTTTGTAGAGATACAGATTGAAAGAATCAGTATACATATCTAAAAGATCTTTGTAATATTTGAGATCGGTTACTTTAACCACAATTTTTTCCTTGTCTTCTGGTCTTAGATAAAAAGTTATTATATCATCGATTTTAATTCTTTGGCGTTTAGCATCATTCAATCTATACTCAACAGATTTTGCTCCTTTTTTTATTAAATCAAAAGGCGCCTTATTCAGATGATATATCAGGTGCTCCATATAATTTTATTCCTTACTTGATCCATGATCTATTTGGTTGTATTTAGTATGGTGCGGACGATGGGACTTGAACCCATACGGTTTCCCACACGCCCCTCAAGCGTGCGCGTCTGCCATTCCGCCACGACCGCATTTATAAAACACAGAAAAATTTTAGCACAAAAGATGGATTTTAGCAACTATCTTTTAGTTTTGACTGACGAAAAGATTATATGTTTAAAAGAATAAATGTGTGGTTTGAGCGTCATTTATACGGTATTTGTTTGTTAAATTGCTGGTTATAGGATATAATAAAAGCGAGGTAAAAATGGAAAAATTTGTTATTATTGACGGAAATAGTATCCTGAATCGTGCTTTTTACGCACTTCCTATGTTGGCAAATTTTAAGGGCGAAATAAGTAACGGTGTTTTTGGGTTTACCAACATGTTGACCAAAGTTATGGCAGAAGTCGCACCAAAATATATTGCTGTGGCTTTTGACGTGTCACGAAAGACCTTTCGCAATGAGATATATCCTCAATATAAAGGGACTCGAAAAGAAACGCCAGAGGAGTTAAAGAGTCAGTTTCCTATATTGAAAGAACTACTTAAAACGATGAACATCACTTGCATTGAGAAAGAAGGGATTGAAGCCGACGACATTATTGGTAGTCTTAGTAAGAAGTTCACAAACGTCGAAAAAATTATTTTATCTGGAGACAAAGATGTTCTACAGTTAATAGATGATACAACCAAAGTAATGTTTACGAAAAAGGGCATAAGTGAAACGATAATTTACGATAACAAGCAACTGATGGAAGATTATGGATTAGTACCGTCTCAGATTATTGAAATGAAAGCACTTATGGGAGACTCCAGTGACAATATTCCGGGAGTTCCTTCTGTAGGCGAAAAAACGGCACTGAGTTTATTGTATGAACACAAAAGCTTAGATGGTATATATAAAAATATCGAGAGTGTGAAAGGAAAGCTGGGTGAGAAGCTTGTAGAGAATAAAGATCTTGCATATTTATGCAAAGAACTTGCAACGATTAAAACAGATTTTGCGTTGGATTTCTCCATGCCTGACTTTGAATATACTTTCCCTTTTTCGGAGAATGTTAGAGAGTTTTTCAAGAGATACCAATTTAATTCGTTATTAAAAAGGGCAGATATTTTTGCAAACGCCGAGCCGGTACAACACTCTTCGTCTGAAAGCATTAAAGTTACGAACATGGATAGTGTTGTTGCATTGAAAGATAAATTATTAAAACAGAAAGAAGTGGCAATATATATGGGCGAGGTACTAAGTCTCTCATTTGGCGACAAGGAATATAACATCGCTTTTGAAGGTAATTTAATTGATGTTGGACTCGATATCGAGAAAGTTGTACAGACATTGCGGCCAGTATTTGAAAGCACATCTATCCGAAAGGTGGTGTTTGATTGTAAAGATACAATGCATAGATTGCATCACTACGGCGTAGGTATATCCAATGTCACTTTTGACGTTTTACTAGCACGTTACATTATAAATGTCGGCGGAAAAGCGAATGCTTCTTTCACAGATTTATTACATGAAAACGGTTTGGATAGTAAAAGTTTTGCTTCCAGTTTATTCCTATTGAAAAATATTTACGATGAGCAAATAAAGGCTTTAGAGCTGGAAAAGTTATACAAAGAAATAGAGATGCCGCTCGTAGAAGTGTTGTTTAATATGGAGATATCTGGATTTCGCATAGATGAAAAAGAACTTGATGTGTTAGAGTCTAAATATGAAAAAGAGATCCTTTCCTTGAGTGAAAATATATTTGCAGTTGCAGGTAAAAGGTTTAACATAAATTCACCGAAACAAGTAGCGGAGATTTTGTTTGATGACCTTAACTTGGTTACTTTTAACAATAAAAAACGTAGTACTAGGCTGGCGGTGTTAGAAGAGCTTGTGGGAGTGCATCCAATAATTCAGGACATACTGCGTTATCGTCAAATCTATAAATTATACACAACTTATGTTAAAGCGTTCAAAAAATTAATCAATCCTAAAACGGGTAAAATATATACCTTATTCAATCAAATGCTTACATCAACAGGTAGATTAAGTAGCAGTGAGCCTAACTTGCAAAACATTCCTATCCGCTCAGATGAGGGTAGGGAGTTGCGAAAAATTTTCGTTCCGAGCCATAAAAACGGATCAATCGTAAGTGCCGATTATAACCAAATCGAACTGAGATTAATGGCTAGCTTTAGCGGTGATGAGAAGTTGGTAGAAGCGTATAAGCACAATAAAGATATTCACACAACGACGGCAAGTGAGATATTTGGTGTGCATCCCGACATGGTAAAACCTGCGATGAGACGTGATGCGAAAGCTATAAACTTCGGGATAATTTACGGTATCAGCGATTATGGGCTTAGTCAAAATATTGGAACAAGTAGACAGAATGCTGCAGAATATATAAAGATGTACTTTGAACGCTATCCTTCAGTTAAACAATATATGGATAAAAGCATAGCTTTTGCGAAAGAAAATGGCTATATAAAAACTCTTTTCGGCAGAATCAGAAACTTGCCTGAGATCAATAGTTCTAATTATAATCTACGAATGTTTGGTGAGAGAGCGGCTATGAACATGCCTTTACAAGGAAGCGCGTCAGATATAATTAAGCTCGCTATGATAAGTGTATTTAATAAATTGCAAACAGAAAAACTTGAGAGTAAACTAATTTTACAAGTACACGACGAGCTAATTATAGATTGTGCGAAAGGTGAAGAGAAAGCTGTTTCAGATATTCTTCGAGAGTGCATGGAGAGCGTGGTTAAGCTAGCGGTGAAACTGCCGGTTAACATTTCCATAGGGGCTAATTTGTACGAATCTAACTAGATTATATTTATAATAATAATTGTATAATTATACAAATATTACCCTCGTTTTAATAAAAAATATAAATTATAATATTCATGTCACAAAAGACAAATATAAGTCTAAGAGAGATTGCCAACATCATATACTTTTATATGAAGAAGACAGTCTCTCTTATTTTTGTTATCGTCGGCACGATTATTGGGGCGGGCTTTGCGACCGGCAAAGAAGTCGCTGTTTATTTTACTCGCTTCGGCTATATGACAATTCCATGCGCGATAATGTGTGGGGTATTTTTTTACTACATAAATTACTTATTTTTACGTTTGCACAGGGTAGAGAAGTTTGATAACTACTTGGATTTCTCTCGGAAAGTATTTGGTAAATTTAGCTCTGTAGTAAATCTTTTTTTGTGTACTTGCTTTATAATACTTTCTGGAAGTATGTATGCAGGAATTAATGCTATGCAATTTATGCTGACGGGCCTTTCTTTTCCGTTCTTCTCACTGATTAGTGCGCTGTTATGTGTGAGAATATGTGTGAAAGGAGCATCCGCACTGAGCAATGCAAATTTGATTGTAATTCCTCTCGTGATAGTATTGACAGTAATTGTCTGTGTGAAAGGAGTTGCTCAACCGTCGGGATACGGATTTTCTGTAGGGATGTCATCAATACCTCTCAGTATTATTTTTTGTATAGTCTACATAGGAATGAACATGGTACTGTCGGGAATATTTCTCTCCATCATCGGAAAGGAGTACTCTGCAAAACAGTCAAAAACTGCTTCGTTTGTGTCTTCTGTGATGATAACTCTCTTAATAATTTTGATATCCGTCTGCTTATTTTTCAATCCAATATTACTCGACGTTGATTTACCTCTACTAGAATTGAGCTATTCTATGTCACATGTTTGGGGGATAATATTCTGTGTGATGACATGGTTAGCGATTTTCACTACACTTATCTCTTCTACGTTCACAACTATCAACATGATCACGATGAAGAAAAACAAGCTCTATATAATATTAATAGTAGTGTTGCTAGGCTACATTCTTAGTCTGTTTACTTTCTCAAAGATCGTATCCATACTATATCCTATAATAGGGGTAGCGGGGATACTATTCATAAGCACAGTAGCGATCTTTTGTATAAAGAAACGAATTGTTATACAAAAGAGTGGGGTTCTAGAAGATAAAAATAAGAAAATAGTGAAGGGTTGAATTAACCAATATTCCCCAAAAAGAATACAATACTTTAGTTTCTAAAATAGAAAGGAGGAAAAAAATGAAGAAACTAAGTGTATTTTTTCTAATACTAGTTGCGAGTCTCTCGCTTGTACTTGTAGGTTGCGGAAAGAAAGACCCTAACGTTATACGCGTTAATGAGGTTACTCACAGTATCTTCTATGCACCATTCTACGTTGCTATCAACAAAGGATATTTTGCAGATGAAGGTATTACAATCGAATTAACTAACGGCGGGGGCTCTGATAAGAGCATGACTGCTTTGGTCAGTGGTTCTGCGGATATAGCCTTACTTGGAGCTGAAACAGCGGTTTACGTTGCTGCCGAGGGAAGACAGGATTTACCTGTAATCTTCGGACAGTTGACTAAACGAGATGGTTCTTTCTTAATGGGTCGTACAGCAGTAGATGGTCGATTCGATTGGACTTCTCTCCGTAGCTCTACAGTTATCGGTGGTAGAACAGGTGGATTACCAGCTATGACATTGGAGTACGTGCTTAAGAGTTATGGGCTAAATCGTGGCATTGACTACACATTTGATAGTGATGTGGCTTTTGCTAACATGGCAGCGGCATTCCAGAGCGGCTATGGTGACTATGTAACGCTGTTTGAACCAACAGCAAGTGATATGAGAGATAACGGTAACGGACATATCTTGGCAAGCGTTGGTAAAGAATCGGGTGAAGTTCCGTATACTGCGTTCATGGCGAACAGTAGTTATATAAGTGCTAATCGTGACAAAGTAAAAGCGTTTTTAAGAGCTGTAGTACGAGGATATAACTTTATCATGAATGCTACAACTGAACAGGTTGCTGAGGCGTTACGTCCATCATTTGCAGGTAGTTCTATAGAAAACATTCGTGCTAGTGTAGATAGCTATAAAGCAATTGATGCTTGGGTAAGTTCTCCAGCAATGCAGACATCAGCGTATGAAAACTTATTAACAATCATGAGAAGTGCCGGACAGCTAACTACAGCAGTACCATTTTCTAAGATTGTAGATAACAGTATCGCGCTTGAAGTTATGGGCGAAATGTAAAAAACATCGCAATTTATAAAAACCGTCCAGCAGGGCGGTTTTTTGTCGGCGTCCCGTTAGTGGACACAAATCTTCACATAAACTAGCCGCTGTAAATATAATGAAATATATTAACTATTAAAGGAGACGAGATGGAAATACTTAGGCTTGATTCTGTTGGCTTGACTTATTTCAGTAAAAATGGAGAAACACAAGCATTAAAAGATATTTCCTTCAGCGTAGATGATGGAGAGTTTGTAAGTATAGTTGGACCATCTGGATGTGGCAAAACTACTATACTATCTGTCATCTCGGGATTACTACAACCTACAGCAGGTCAGGTGTCTATTGAAGGAAATGATGTAGACAGTGGGAGCAAAATAGCGGGATATATGTTCCAAAAAGATTTGCTTTTCGAGTGGAGAACAATCGTAAAAAACATTTATCTGGGTTTAGAAATACAGGGAATCAAAAATCAGGAAAATAAAGATTATGCAAATGAGCTGCTATCCAAGTACGGTTTAGTAGACTTTAAAAATAAATATCCAAGTCAGTTATCAGGAGGTATGAGACAGAGAGTTGCGTTGATAAGAACACTGGCTTTACAGCCAAAGATACTGTTACTAGATGAACCTTTCAGTGCGCTGGATTATCAGACACGAATTAATGTCTGTGAAGATGTTAGTCAGATACTAAGGCAGGAAAAAAAGACGACAATTCTTGTTACGCATGATATCGCTGAGGCGATTACTTTGTCGGATAGAGTTATCGTACTAACTGATCGACCGGCGACAATTAAAAAGGTTTACGATATCGATTTAAAGGAGTACAGTAGCCCTTTCAAGAAAAGAGAATCGAATAAGTTTAATGGATATTTTGATGCTATATGGAGGGACTTGCAAAGTGATAAAAAAGAAGACTAAAGAGAAATTAATAAAAGAACGTTCACAGAAAATGAAGAAGAATATAGAAAAAAATAGCATTTCTTATTCCAAAGAATATAAAAAATATTTACAGAAAAACATTTACAAAAAAATCGCAATAGTATCATTTCAGATAGGTTTGCTAGTAGCCCTAATAGGGGTGTGGGAGTGGCTTGCTCGAGCAGGAGTAATTGATGTTTTCATTACCAGTTCTCCTAGTAGAATCTTTAAAACAATCGTGACTTTATTCAAAGAGGATGGCTTGCTTAGACATATTTGGGCAACTTTATCGGAGGCGTTGATAGGTTTTGCAATCTCCACAGTGTTGGGCTCGTTGATAGCAATTATTTTGTGGTGGAACGAAACAATACGACGTGTGTTAGATCCTTATATCGTGGTGCTTAACAGCTTACCTAAGATTGCGTTAGGGCCTATTATCATTGTGTGGGTAGGTGCAGGAGCTCAGGCAATTATAATGATGGATGTGCTGATCATGGTTATTATCACAATAATCAGCATGTTAAATGCGTTTATTTCCTGTGATTCTAACAAGGTTTTTCTATTAAGGAGTATGGGGGCAAATAAGTTTCAGGTGTTAACAAAACTGGTTATGCCAAATGCTCTGTGTGAGTTTATATCTGTACTCAAAATCAACGTAGGATTGACTTGGGTTGGAACGATAATGGGCGAATATTTAGTGAGTAGAGAAGGATTGGGCTATCTGATAGTATATGGCGGACAGGTGTTTAAACTGGATCTGGTTATGGCTAGTACGGTAATCTTATGTGTGCTGGCAGCATTGATGTACTTTATTGTGGCGTTTTTCGAAAAACGAGCTTATAAGCATAGAGAAGGGCGTTAGCTAGGTAGTAGAAAATACCCTTAACAGCTTCTTATTACGGGAAATACACTAAGTATTTAACATATCTTAATATAAAAATTATTGTTTTTTTATATTGTGTGTGTTATAATAACGTTGTCATATAATTGGCGAATTCCTAAAAGAGGATTATTATGCACGGATTGTTAGGGGTATTTGACATACTTACCGAGATGTTTCAAAGTCTATCTAAAAAGTTACAACTACCTAATGTAATGGGTGGTATTATTATGGCGATTGTTGGACTTGCAATAGCAATACTGTCCAGACGAGTCGCTCGTGCCGTCAGAAAAACAAATCAAATAGATGATAATGACAAGGTGATGATAGCAGTTAAAACCGTGGGATTACTCTTAATGTTTTCCGCCTTGTTAGTGTTAGTCTTTGCATAATGATTAGCAAAAGTCAACAGCTGATATAACTAATTAGTGCAAGCTAATTAGTTTTTTAATTTTAAGATAGGAGTTTTTATGGAAAAGAATTATGAGCCCAGTTCGTTTGAAAAAGATATATACAACGATTGGTTAGATAAAAAATATTTTGCAGCGTCAATAAATAAAAATAAAACGCCGTTTACTATTATTATGCCTCCACCAAATATTACTAGCAAATTGCACATAGGACATGCTTTCCAAGAGAGTATTCAAGATATAGTAATTAGGCAAAAACGGATGCAGGGATATGAGGCATTGTGGTTGCCGGGAACTGACCACGCGGCGATAGCAACAGAAGAAAAGGTTGTTGCAAAATTGTTGAAAGAGGGAATTAAAAAAGAAGAGATTGGTAGAGAGGAGTTCTCTAAGCATATAGAAGAGTGGTATGCCACTTATAAAGGCGTAATCGCAGACCAGTTTAAGCAAATGGGATTTTCTTGTGACTGGGATAGATTAGCGTTCACAATGGATGAGCAAAACAGCAGGGCGGTACGCCACGTTTTTGTACACTTATTCAAGAAAGGATATATTTACAAGGGAAAACGTATCATTAACTGGTGTCCAGCTTGTAAAACATCCATATCGGATATCGAGCTAGAATATCAAGAAGACGCTACTCATTTTTGGCATATAAAGTATCCGATTGAGGGAACAAAAGAGCATTTAGTAGTTGCAACAACCCGACCAGAAACTATGTTCGGGGACACTGCCGTTGCGGTTAATGCAAAGGACAAGCGTTACAAAAAATATATAGGTAAAAATGTTATTCTTCCTTTAGTGAATAAAGAAATTCCTATCATAGCAGACGAACATGCTGATATGGAGTTAGGGACGGGCGTTGTTAAAATAACTCCTGCTCATGACCCTAACGACTATGAAGTAGGATTACGTCATAACCTTGAGATTGTATCGGTTATGAACGATGACGGTACAATGAACGAGTTGGCTGGAAAATATAAGGGTATGGATAGAGAAGTTGCTCGTAAAGCCGTTTGGAAAGATCTGCAAGAGCAGGGATACATCGAAAAGGTTGAAGATTTAAAACACAATGTAGGGCACTGTGGAAGGTGCAATACTTCAGTTGAGCCTATCATATCCACCCAGTGGTTTGTAAAAATGCACGATTTAGCTCAGCCTGCAATTAAGGTAGTAGAAGACGGAACGGTTACATTCAACGGAGAAAGATTCAAAAAGATTTATCTTCATTGGATGAAAAATATCAAAGACTGGTGCATATCCCGTCAGCTATGGAGCGGGCACAAGATACCTGTTTGGGTTTGCCAAGATTGTGGTGAATTGAATTGTGAAATGACAGATCCAACTGTTTGTAAAAAATGTGGCAGTAAGAATTTAGTTCAGGAGGTTGATACGCTGGATACTTGGTTTAGTTCGGCGCTATGGCCGCTAAGTACGCTAGGATTTCCAGACAACACTCCTGATTTCAAATACTTCTATCCGACAAACGTTATGGTTACCGGTGCAGATATTATCCAACTATGGGTTGCTCGTATGATATTTAGTGGACTGGAGTATGTAGGGGATATACCGTTCAAAGACGTAGTTATAAACGGTACAGTTAAAGACGAGTTTGGTAGAAAGATGAGTAAAAATCTAGGCAACGGTGTTGACCCTATCGAAATGATAGAAAGGTACGGTGTTGACGCGCTTAGATTCAGTCTGTTCAATGGTGTTTCTATTGACCAAGATAGCAGGTTCTCTGAGACCAAGGTTGAATTAACTAGAAACTTTTTAAACAAGATATGGAATGCTAGTTTATACGTTTTACATCAGATTGATGGGGTAGAGATTTTACCGTTGAACAAAGTCAAGTTGTCTCAGGCTGACAAGTGGATATTAACAGAGCTTAACAAGACAGTTAAAAACAATCTTAAAAAGTTCGAGAGTTATGACATCGGTATGGCAGCTAGTGAACTCTACGATTTCTTCTGGAACAAATTCTGTGACTGGTACATTGAGATGTCAAAAACAGCTCAGGATAAGCAAGCAAGAGCAGCGGTGTTGATGTATGTTTTAGAAAGTACGTTAAAAATGTTACATCCGTTCATACCGTTCATTACAGAGAAAATATATCTTGAACTTCCTGGCCACGGAAAAACAATTATGTTGGAAAAATACCCTGAATACAGCGCTAAAAACAACTACAACAAAGAGCACAAGTTCATGGAAGAGATTATCGACATCATAAAGAAAATCCGTGCAATACGTTCGGAGATGAAAATCGCTGAGAACGTAAAAACGAAGCTATTTATACTTCCTTTAAAAGAACAGTCAGCGGTTATAAATAACGCAAAGATAATAGAGAAACTCTCCAACTGTAAAGATGTAGAAATCATCTCTGATGAGAGAGATGTAAAAGAAGAAAGCGTAACATGTTTAAATGTTATGCTTAAAGCTATCTTGCCACTCTCATCACTAGTTGATAAAGAAAAAGAAATTGAAAGACTTACAAAAGAGTTAGAGAGAATTGACGGAGAGATAAAGAGGGCAGAGGGGAAATTAACCAATCAAGGATTTGTAGCGAAAGCACCTCAATCTCTGATAGATGAAGAAAAAGAGAAGGTAGAAAAATACAAGGCCATTAGAACCACTGTAGAGCAATCTCTTGCTAAGTACAAAAAGTAATTTGAGAATAATAGGTTAAGTGAGTTATGATAAAATAAGCAAAAAAATAAAGTCCGTAAGGACCTTATTTTTTGTATGTATTACTCTTTGCTCGCCGTTTTAGTAGTATTTTGTTGGCTTTTATATAGCTTTAAAGCTTGTGCTAGCTGATCAGGACAGCTGTTAACTCCACGACATTGAATGCCTTCCAAGTCTTGTATCAAGGTGTCAATGTGTTTGCCTATCGCTAGTTTTGACATTCCTCGTGCGTTTCCCGGACAGCCTCCGACAAACTCCAGTGATGTTAATTTATTATCTTTATCTACATCAAAATTAATTTGAGTGGAACAAACTCCTTTTGTTCTGTATCCGTACATATATCCTCCTTATTCACTATCTATGAAAGTATCATAGAGTGTTTCAAAAATCGATGGTGCTTGCTCCTTCCATTTTTTGCAGGCCACTATTGCGCTATGACGTGTAGGAGCTTTTAGTTTTATTTCCAGCAATGGTTTATCTACCAGTGGCTCTTTTATCTTTAATATAACTAGGTGAGAGCCATCAACGTTCTTATGGTAATCTGATACATATTCTTGACTTCTTTTGAAAATCATACGGTTATCACGAGCGAAATCACTAATTTCCTCTCGCAGACTTTGTGGAATCCTGGTGAAGAAGTGGGTGAGACAGTTACGTCCTTCATACGTTAAAGCGTATCTAACATCCTCACTATTCTCATTACCCTTGAAGATGAATCCTACGTCAAGTAGCTGGTGCAATATCTCTTGAAACTCCATATAGTTTAACCAGTTATTTCGACTGGTACAAATGTCTATGAGGTTGTTCTCAGTTAAAGGGATTTCCATTTTATCCAGAGCGAACAATAGTATTAATTTGTTAACAGTTGTATCGGGTGTAAATTCCATAACATTCCTTCTAAATTTATTTGTACACGTAATTTTAACATAATATCTACAAAATTTCAAATAATTATCTTAAGTTCATATTTAATTAATTCTAAAAAAGTATAGCTCAATTAGATTGCCAAGATATTTCTAAATGTTGTATCATAAACACAGGAGAAGCTTATGGATATTACAGAGAGAGAACAAAAGAAAATAAAAGATTTTTTTGACGCATGCAACGAAATGATAGGTGGCAAATTTATTTTGTCAGATATTAAGATATCTAAAATACTTAAATCTATCGCTACATGTGAGACATTATATAAACTTTTCGAAAAGAGTTTAATTAACTTTAACTTTGATCGAGAATTTAAAAATGCAAAGGTAACAAACAGGGTTAACGGCGGATACTTCCTTATGCCTACTGAAGAAAACAGGATAATAGCTTTAGTGTTTTGCCTGTTACTAGAAGTAGATAACCAGAAGATAAACCTTCAGTCTTTCGTGAACGAAAACTTTTATAACGCTGATGGCTATAATATTTCATATAACAATTTTGCAATAAATGTGCTTGTTCCGTTTAAGACTTCTGTAATGAACATGCTTGGCGTTAGTGAAACTGGGGAGCCTAAACCGGTAGATGAGTCTTTACAACTCACAGTAGAAGAGTTGGTAGATGACGGAGCTAATGCAGAAGGGGAAGACCATCAGACCAAAATATTGTTAGCAAATTTGCGTATGGCTCTAAACGAACTATACAGTGTTGCCAAGAGAACAAGAAGACTGAACAGCGAACAGAGAGAAGAGTATATCATCGTCCTCAATGCTATGCATGAGGCAATAAACATAGGTAACTTGAAGATAATAAATGCGTTGCTTATACCGCTAAAGGAAACATCTAGTAAAGATAAAATGATGGCTTCATACTTCAGAAATCTCACTAATTGCATAGTAGATTACTACTACAAATAACAGACTCACGCAAGTGAGTTTTTTTATGTAAAGAAGAGAAAGGATAGTGGAACGGCTATTATGGTTGAGAGAGCAGCTTGACTTATCTTACTCATGAAATAAAAAGGTATAGACATATCAAACTTTTTTAGAAAAGTAAGGGCTTGCATATGTGTACATAGACCCCCAAAAGAGATAATGAAGGTAGTGATTATTCCAGCAGTTCTCATAGATATTCCTGACTGACTTGCTGTCAGACATCCGCGAGTAATTTCAAAAAAGCCACTGCTTATACTACGTAGAATTTGCGAATCTATATTTACAAAGGGGATAAGATTTTTTATAAACGAATCTATGAATGATAGAACATGGTAGTTTTCCATCATAGAGATTAGTACAAAAAACATGCTGACGTAACCTCCAATCAGCAGGATGCTTTTTATGCTTGACCACATAGTATCTTCTAACAAATTGTTGCTCATAGTGTGTATTTTAGAACTCGTGTCGGGCTCTTTTTTACCGTATCCTCTGAATAATATACCGTTTAGCAAAGCTCCTATAAAGTGGGCAATTAAAACCAATATACCTAGCTTCATGTTGAAAAACATGCCGACGCCCACTGTCCCGATAACAAATAGCGGACCGCTAGTGCTGGTGAAAGTAGTTATTTTCCACGCCTGTTTTTTTGTGATACTTCCTTGCTCGTACAAATCTGCTGTTATTTTTGCTCCAACTGGGTATCCCGACATGATACTCATAATGTATACGTATGCAGATATCCCTGGAGTCGCAAATAAAAACTTTGTAATGGGAGAGATTTTTCTACTAAAAACTTCTACCGTTCTGAAGGTCGATAGCAGTCGTGTTAGCACAAAAAAGGGAAACAACGCAGGTAACAGAGAGGTTGTCCATATACGTAAACCGGTTAGGCAGGCATCCATATTTGATTTTGGATCTATGACAAATAAAACGATTACAGTTAGCACCAAAAGAGACAAGATAAGATTCTTTTTCAAATCAATTTCCTTTACTTTATCGCGACAGTTTGATAAGATATTTCTGTCTAAAAGGTTAGTATTTTATATACTATATGTTGTAAGAAGGAGTTTTTATGAAAAAACCAGTAGTAGGATTAGCGTTAGGTGGAGGTGGTGCTCTAGGTTATGCCCACATAGGTGTGATAGAGGCTCTGGAAGAAAGTGACATACATGTCGACTGTGTCGCAGGGACAAGCATGGGAGCGATTGTTGGAGGTGCGTATGCGAGTGGACTAACTATAGCTCAAATGAAAGCTTTTGCATCAAAAGTCCGCACGTTTGATTTGATCGATTTGAACCTACGTATGGGCGGAGTTCTATCTGGGCGGAAGGCAAAGGGAGTATTAAAACGTATTATGCCAGACATAAAAATTGAGGAGACAAATATTCCTTTTCGCTGTGTTGCAGTGGATATCTTATCTGGTAAAGAGTATGTGTGGAAAAAAGGTTCTCTGATACAGGCGGTACGTTCAAGTATGAGCGTTCCAGGCGTTTTCGTTCCAGTTAAACATGAAAAACTTTCTCTAGTCGATGGCGGAATTGTTAATAATGTGCCTGAGGATGTTGTAAGAGATATGGGTGCAGACATCGTGATAGGCATAGACGTTATAGGAGAATACAAGATGAACAAAGCCCCGTTGACATCTGTGTCAAACATAGCATCTGCAATGTTTTTAATGCAGTATAAAATTATGCAGTTGACCCCCGTTCGTTCTGATTTACGTATCGAAATACAACAAAATAACGCACAGCAATTTATGTTTAATGGAGTGAATGCGGAAAAATCCATTGTGTTGGGAAAACAAGAGACGTTAAAGAACATAGATAAAATTAAAGAAATGATAAATTCGTTCAATAAAAAGTAACGTGAAAGAAATAAAAAGAATAAGTAAGACGCGCATTACTTGTTCTTTTTTATCTATAATACAATTGTTTTAGTCATTAAATCAGGGCTGTAGTTAGGAATCTTTTTACTCTTTTTTAACAATAGATTATACACCTGGTTAGCTCTATCTTCTATGTTTACTAATTCGCTGTAGAGTGGACTAGGATTCTTTTCAATATTGCTATTTCTTATGATAAGGTTTGTGTTAACGCTGGCTGCTTTTAGCAGACCTTTATTCTCAGATTTGAATGCCAACACTTTGATGTAGGGTAGTACTTTCACTTCATATATATCTTTGATAGTTTTTGCGTTTATATCTAAAAGCAAGTTCACAACTATTCTTTTTAGACGGCTGAAAGAGTATCGTTTCGTTTTAACATCCAAAAGTAATTCATTTAAATCTTTTGTGTTTTTACTTAGTTCGTAGAACCTATTCTCCAATCCTTCGGTAACATCAAAAGCCTTTTTTAAATCTACCGGCAGTTTTGTTTTTAGCACGTACAAGGACAAGTCGTTAAATAGCTGTCTATCTGGCAAGCCGAAAATATCCAACTCTTCTTTCAACAACCCATAACATTCTTCGGGAATGTATTTTTTCACCTTCTGAGGTTTTCCAGTTTTGTATAGCAGGGCTCTTATAGCAGTAGCACTAGAATCTTTCCCATTCAATTTTGTACTGCTGTACTCCGAATTTTCACGCGTAATATACACAGGTTTTATCTTGCTTTTGGTCAATACTAAAGCCTTAATATACTCTATTGCCAGTATGTTGTTTGGGTGACGTAATATTTCTATGGTCTCAGTAATTCCTCCAGAGAACGATATAGTGTCATTTTTCAACAACTCTTCGATTGCTTTCTCTCGACTACTAGCAATTGAATGTCCTTCCTTCAAAAACTTCTTTAACTTTGTTTGATATTCTTTTGGCTCTCTGGCCAGGTACTCTGCAAGCTCGTATAACAGCTCTTGATTATTTGCCTCACACCCAAACGCTAGGTGAGTGACGTTATCGAACGAGTTCGCGATCTTGACTCCTGCTAACGCAAATATCCCAGCGCTACTACATGCGTACGCTGTTGGTATTTGCACTACTATGTCAGCTCCGGCTTCCATAGCCATTTTTGCTCTGACGTACTTATTTACTACACTTGGTTCACCACGTTGAGTGAAGTTTCCTCCCATGATACAAAGAATAGCATCAGCGTCACTTTTCTCTCTCGCTAATTCTATATGTTTTTTATGTCCGTGATGCAGAGGATTGTACTCACAAATAATTGCACAAATTTTCATATTATTCACTACCTAATTTATTTTTTTTCAGTTAAGAATCTGATTCTTTTATTTTACTTTTACATTTTTATGGTGTATCATTTATAAGAGTTTACATTATTGATACAGAATAAGTATCGCTAATCGCGATTATCATTCGTCCTTTATTATATATAAAAAAGGGATAAACGTAAAACAAATTTTGAAAATAAAGGAATTTTTATGCTTAAACAATCAAAAAAGGCGGAAATTTTAAAAATATTTAATAAAAGAACAGATAAAACTATTGTGTTGCCGGAAGCAGGTTTTAGCGATAGAATTGTTAAAGCAGGTATAGAATGTGCTAAAAATAAGATTGCAAATATTGTTTTTCTTGTTAAAAAGGATAGCGAAGTTGCAGACATGAGTAGTATAAAAAACATAAGAGTAGTTAATATTTTAAAGAGTGATTTGCGTGATATGCTGGCAACCGTTTTAAGTATAAAGAGAGCTAGTAAAGGTATGACTCTTAAACAGGCGGAAGAGTTAATAAAAGATCCTATATATTTTGCAACGATGATGTTGGAACTGGGACTGGTTGACGGTCTTGTTTGTGGAGCAGAAACATCTACAGCAAATACTCTTCGTCCCGCTTTACAAATAATAAAAGCGAGAGAACCAGAGAGTAAAGTGTCCTCTTTCTTTTTTATGACAAAGAAGGAGCAGTCTTATCTATTTGCGGATTGTGGGTTGAATGAAAATCCTAACGCAGAAGAATTGAGCAATATCGCTTATCAAAGTTTTACAAGTGCAAGAGATGTATGTAAGATGACCGATCCTAAACTTGCCTTTCTATCGTACTCTACGAAAGGAAGTGCGGGAGGGGATAGTGCTATCAAATCCAAGTCGGCCTATGATAACTTTACTAAAAAACATCCTAAGATTATCGCCGACGGAGAATTGCAGGTTGACGCTGCTATAGTTCCGGAAGTTGCTAGAAGTAAAGCTCATAAGGGTAAAGTTAAAGGAGAGGCAAATGTATTGATATTCCCCGATTTACAAAGTGGAAACATCGGCTATAAATTGGTGGAAAGATTAGGTGGATTCAAAGCGTTCGGTCCGATTTGTCAAGGGTTCAAAAGGCCTGTGAATGACGTAAGTCGTGGAGCAAGCGTTGAAGATATAATAAATGTTATAGCGATTACTGCTATACAAGCGCAACAATAAACAAAAGAGAAGGAGAAAATATGAAAATACTAGTATTAAATGCAGGAAGTAGTACGGTTAAATATCAGTTATTTGATATGGTAACCAAGGAGGTTATAGCAAAAGGAAACGCCCAAAGAATAGGCGATGCGAAATCTTTTGTTTCTTTCAAGTCTAAAGATTATTCACAAACTGTTAATAAATTTTTTGTGGATCACAGCGCGGCTCTAGCAGAGATTCTTTCGATGTTAACCAATGAAAAACATGGTGTCATTAAAGACATAAACGAGATAGACGGTTTCGGTCACAGGGTTGTACATGGAGGACCGAAACATTTTGATAGTTGCATAGTAGATAATTCAGTTATTAAAGATTTGAAAAATAGTATAGACTTAGCTCCGTTACATGTTAAAGCACATTTAATGGGATTAGAGGCTTGTAGAAAAGTTGCTAAAAATATACCAAACGTTGTAGTTTTCGACACGGGATTCCACAGCAAAATGCCAGAGTATGCATACAGATATGCAATACCGAAGAAAGATTACAAGAAGTTGGCGATTAGGAGATACGGCTTCCATGGAACGAGCCATTATTTTGTTTCCAACGAATGTGCTAGGCTTATGAAAAAACCAGTAGAAAAACTCAAGATAATTACTATCCACTTAGGTAATGGTAGCAGTATGAGTGCAGTAAAAGACGGACGTTCTATCGATACAAGTATGGGGTTTACTCCGCTTGAGGGTATGGTAATGGGAACTCGTTCCGGCGACATTGATCCAGCAGTAGTCGGTTACCTATGCAAGAAAAAAGGTATAGATGCTGCTCAAGCGATTGATTATCTGAACAAACAATGTGGGTTGTTAGGGTTGACAGGTCTTTCTGCAGATATGAGAGAGATTCTGGCTAACATGGATAATCCAGATGTGGCACTTGCATTAGACATTATGTGTTACCGTATCAAAAAATATGTTGGTGCATATGTGGCAGTTCTAGGTGGAGTTGATGCAATAGTATTCACGGGTGGTATAGGGCAATATACACCGGAAGTTAGAGAGAAATCATTACAAGGGCTAGAGCACATGGGTATAGTGCTAGACAATAAAAAGAATTATGGTTGTGAAAGAGATGCTTCAACAGCTATACAATCTAAAAAGAGTAAGGCTCAGATTTGGGTTATAACAACTAACGAAGAGATTGTTATAGCAGAAGAAACTGTGAAATTAATAAAAAATAAATAATTTATAATTTACAAACAGAAGTTTATATGATATACTTACGAGTGCAAAGAATAATAGGAGGTGCATAAGATGGCAGTACCAAAGCACAAGGTCTCGAAAGCAAGACGTGATTCAAGAAAGGCAAATTGGAAAGTTTCAACACCTTCTCTAACAGAATGTCCACATTGCCACGAACTAAAGACTACACACAGAGTATGTAAAAAATGTGGTTATTACGATGGCGAACAAAAGGTCGTAGTTGAGAAAGAAAAGAAAGAATCTAAATAATGAAAGACACTCAAGAGAGTGTTTTTTATTTAATATAACGATTTATAGCTGAAAAAGTTATTAAGTAATTTATATTATTTGCATAATGATAAAAAAAGTGATATCCTCAGGTTATAGAATTAGGAGAATGTTATGGTAAAAGTTATAGTAGATGGATACGGTGGAGATAATGCTCCAGAAGTAGTAGTGCAGGGGTGTTTACTGGCGGTACAGAATAACAAAGACTTGCACATTGTGATAACTGGAGATGAAAATAAAATTAAAGAAATACTATCGGGTTATTCTTATAACCCTGAAAATTTTACTATTGTTCATACTACACAAGTTGTAGACATTAATGCTTCTCCAAGTGTAGAATTCAAAACAAAGCCAGATAGTTCACTTGTAAAAGCGTACGAAATTCTTCGTACTCAAGAGGATGTAGTAGGTTTAGTAAGTGCAGGAAGTACAGGCGCAATCTTAGTGGGAGCGTTCCTAAAACTTGGTAGAATCAAAGGAGTTAGTCGACCTGCTCTTTGTCCGGTGCTACCAACTTCAGACGGAAAATTCTTCCTACTTTGTGACAGTGGTGCAAATGTGGACTGTAAACCTATCAACCTCGTTCACTTTGCTATAATGGCAAATGAGTACGCAAAACATGTGTTTAAGATTAAAAAGCCAACAGTTGGTTTATTAAATATCGGTGCAGAAGAAGAGAAGGGTAATGAGCAGACAAGAGAAGCGTACCAATTGCTAAAATCGGTTCCAAAGTTGAAGTTTATCGGTAATGTAGAGGGGACGGGGTTAATGGCTCATGCTTGCGATATAGTGGTGGCAGATGGCTTCGTGGGAAATGCTGTACTGAAAGCTTCAGAAGGTACAATGAAAGCATTCAATGTGATGTTAAAAACAGAAATCAAAAAGAGATTTTTAAGTAAGATAGGTTATTTATTTATGAAAAAGTCTTTCAAAAATTTCAGAGATAATATCAACAAATACAGTCATCAAGGAGCTGTGCTGATCGGGTGTAAAAAGCTAGTGGTTAAAGCTCACGGAAATAGTAATGCTAAGACCATCAGTAACGCTATCGGACAGGTAGTAGATATGAGTAAAGAAAATCTATGTGAAGTTATAGAAAAAGAAGTTTCTAAGTATAGCAAGTCCACTGAATAATATGTAAACAGGTCTCCTCGTTATGTGAAAAGCGAGGAGATTTTTTATCAAATAACGGCTCTTTTATTAGGTTAATTTAGTTGTCCAAAGCTTAGCCTTTATGGTACAATACTATGTTTACAGGAAATGTGATTCGGAGGCTAATTTTGAATTTAAAACAGGTAGAAGTTATAGGGTTTAAATCTTTCGCTGATTTGACAAAACTTACTTTCGATAGTGGCATCACTGCGATTGTTGGCCCAAACGGTTGTGGGAAAAGCAACGTGGCCGATGCAGTTCGTTGGGTACTGGGCGAGCAGAGTAGTAAGACGTTACGTGGAACAAATATGCAGGACGTTATTTTCAAGGGAACAGAGAAAAGAAAAAGTCTTTCTTTTTGTGAAGTGTCTCTTCTTTTTGATAATTCTAACAAGATTTTTAAGACCGAGTTTCAGGAGCTATTAATCACTCGTAAGCTTTTTCGTAGTGGTGAAAGTGAATACATGATAAACCGTGAAAGCTGCAGGTTGAAAGACATTATTGATTTATTGCATGATAGTGGTATAGGTAAGAGCGGTTATAGTATCATAGGGCAGGGAAAAATAGACGAGATAATTTCCTCTAAACCAGAGGATAGAAGGGCGATATTTGAAGAGGCAGCAGGTATAGCAAAATCTAAATTCAAAAAGTTAGAGGCGGAAAGAAAACTAGAAAGGACGCAGGGTAATCTCACTCGTATAACCGACATAATAGCCGAGATCGAACGCCAATTAATTCCTCTACAGCAACAGTCAGATATTGCAAAAAAATATCTTGATTTAAAGGAACAACTGAAGCTACAAGAGGTTAACACATACATATATCAGCACGATTATGCTTCCAGCTACAAGGAAGAAATAAGCTATAAGATAAGCCAGCTGGTAAAAGAATTGAACGAAAAACAAAAAGAACTGGATATGGTTATTCAGGGATATAACCAGTCTTTTGATAAAATAAACAACATTGACGAAGGTATCGCTGAGTTAAGAGACAGGGTGCTTTTCATTACCGTCGGTTTAGAGAAAAAGGCGGGAGAAAGCAACCTTCTAAGAGAAAAGATAAAAAACTGTGAGACTGAAAAAGATAGATATGCGAGTATCATCTCTCGTAATACGACGGTCGCAGATAAGAGCTCACAGACGTTAAAAGATAAAGCTCAGGAGAAGAAAGATAAGTCGGAAGAACTATCGGTTTTACAAAATAGGTTAGCCGAGATATCTACTGCTTATGAGCGCATTAATAAAGAGTTGCAGAGCAATGAAAGTGAGGCGCAAGAGGCACAGCTTAAAATATACGAATCGTTAAGTAAATTAGGTGATGTGAAGGCACAAATATCGGCTTTAAATAGCGAAACTAATACGTACACTACTCAGTTGGCCGAGATCCAAGAGTCTTTGAAAACGTCTATGGTTAGGTTGCAGGATTATAGCGACAAACTAAAAACGTCTAAAGATAATTTAACAAGGTCCCTTGAAAAGGTTGTTTCCTGCAAAAAGAAGTTGGAAGAACTTTCTGTTAAACAGTCAGCAAAAATGGCTGAGCTAAAAGAAGTAGAAATAAAAATTAATACAACCAACAACAATCTCATAACTCTAAAACACAGAAAAAAGATGTTGGAAGATATGCAGAGGGAGTACGAGGGGTACTTCGGTAGTGTGAAACGTCTATTGACAGATGCCGAAAGTAACCGTGAACTTAAATCCAAAATTGTTGGAGTTTTAGCTACGCTAATCAAGGTTCCTAAGAAATACGAGACAGCGATAGAAATGGCATTGGGAAGTGCTGTGCAGAACATAGTCACACATACAGACAGTGGTGCAAAAGACTTGGTTGAGTACCTCAAAAGAAAAGAGTATGGGCGTGCGACGTTCTTGCCAATTAACAGCGTAAGATCGAGATATCTCGATGGTTACCATAATCAATCGTTAAAAATTGCAGGAGTGCTTGGAGTAGCCAGTGAACTTATTTCTTACGACAAAAACATTGAAAACATCGTGAGTAATTTGTTGGCGACAACGGTTATCTGTGATGATTTAAACAGTGCAATTGCAGTAGCTAAAGAAAGCAAATATTCTTTCAGAATTGTCACTCTTGATGGAGATATTATCAATCCACAAGGAAGCATAACAGGCGGAAGTAAGAAGGCGCAAATAACAAACCTTTTAAGTAGAGAAAGTAACATTAATGAAGCTCAAAAGATGGTGGATAAACTCGAGTCAGAGAATGTAAGCCTACGCCGCTTGCAGGAAGAACTAGTCTTTACAGTAAACAAATTGACGACAGGAATAAAGTCGGAAACTGAACTTCTGCGTGAGGCGGAAATAGGATATGCAACTGAGAACGAGCGTTGCGATAAGCTGACACAGATAGTCGCTGACCTTGAGAGTGAAGTGAATACGTTAGAAAGTAACAAGGCTAAGGTAAAACAGATTCTTAACTCGATACAAGTTGAGCAGGAGAAAATAGCTATTTTACAAGAAAATTATGCAGTGGAAAGTAACATTTCTATCGAAAACACAGAGTTTGTATCTCTGAAACAGAAGAGAGAAGAATACTCAGAAGCGTTGACTGAATTAAAGGTGCAAATTGTTCAAATTGAAACCTTTTTACACAACGTAGACATGGAATTATTCCGTTTGGAAGAAGAAATATCTACAGCACAAACAGTTCTTGCAGAAACACAACAGCACTATGACAACAACGAGAACATCTTAAAAGCACTGAAAGAGATTGATTTAGGTAAAAGTGATGACTCTGCTGGTACAGAGATTGAAGAGCTAAACGAAGCTAAGGCAAAATTGGCTAGTTTAGACGAGTACAAGCACCAGTTACAGGTAAATCTAAGGAAGTTGGAAGAAGATAGAATGGCATTAGGTGCTGTCGTAAATCGTCTCCAGGATAAGAAATATCAAGAAGAATTGAATCTAACAAAGGTTGATACCGATATAGAGACAATGCAAGAGAGAATCTGGAGTGAATATGAACTGACTTATAGTTCGGCTCAGGATTATAAGGTGGAGAACTTTAACATCAAGACTGGGCTTACCAGTATAAACAAGCTTAAAAAAGAGATTCTGTCTTTGGGCAATGTCAATGTTAACGCTATAGAGGATTGTAAAGCTCTGCAAGATAGATTCGGAAATATGTACGAACAATCCCAAGATTTGATCAAAGCAGAAGCGGATTTGAAGAAAATTATCAAAGATCTTGCGAACGAAATGGTTTCACGTTTCGAAGCTGAGTTTAATAAAATAAACGAAAACTTTGGTAAGGTGTTTAAAGAGTTATTTGGTGGCGGAACAGCCAAGCTACAACTGTTAAAGAGCGATGACGTTCTGGAAGCAGGGGTAGATATTATTGCTGAACCTCCGGGCAAGAAGCTGAGCAACATAACGCTATTAAGTGGTGGGGAAAAAGCATTGACCGCAATAGCCATACTGTTCGCGATACTACGTCTAAAACCTATGCCATTCTGTCTGCTAGACGAGATAGAAGCACCGCTTGATGAAGCCAATGTAGGAAGGTTTGCAAAGTACTTACAAAGGTATTCTCACGAGACTCAGTTTGTGGTTATAACACACAAGAAAACGACGATGGAGCATGCGGATACTTTGTATGGTGTTACAATGGAAGAGAAAGGAGTTAGTAAAATAGTTTCTGTTAAGTTGTCTGATGCAATAAAAAATAGCGAGGAGAAGTAATGGGTTTATTTTCAAAGATAGTACATGGTTTGAAAAAGACAAAAGAATCTATCTCAACCAAACTTAATAGCATCTTTCACGGTGAGTTAGACGACGAATTTTATGATGACCTTGAATTTGCTCTGGTGTCTTCTGACATAGGTGCGAAAGCTTCACAGGAGCTTATAGAGTATATCAAACAGCGTGCCAAGAAAGATAAAATTAAGTCCGCCGACAAGGCTCGCGAGTATCTGCGTGATGCAATGATAGAGATGTTAGACATCGATAATGTAAGCGAAAAGGCTCCTTGTTTGATAACGTTTATAGGTGTAAATGGAGTAGGTAAAACAACTACAATAGGGAAGTTTGCACATAATCGAGTTTCTCAGAAACAGTCCGTGTTGATGGTTGCGGCAGACACGTTTAGAGCAGCGGCAACTGAGCAGTTACAGACATGGGCAGACCGTTCTAAATCTCGTATAGTTAAATACGCACAAGGGGCTGATCCTAGTGCTGTGGTGTATGACGGTATCGCCTCTGCGTTAGCGAAAAAAGAGAGTTTTGTCTTGGTTGACACTGCTGGGCGGTTGCACAATAAAGTAAATTTAATGGAAGAGCTAAAGAAGATGTCCAAGATCATCGATAGAGAGTGGGTTGCTAAGGGCAACCAATATCTCAACTATCTGGTGATAGACGCCACAGTCGGTCAAAACGCTCTTTCTCAAGTGGAAGCTTTTAACGAAATCTGTCCTATTGACGGCATTATCCTTACTAAGATTGACGGTACTTCAAAGGGCGGGATTATACTTGCTATAGCCAAAGAGTTCGGTATACCAATAAAATATATCGGCGTAGGAGAGGGCATAGACGATTTACAACCATTTGATGCAAAAACTTTTGTGCAAGAAATAATATAAAATTTATTGACAATAATATATAGGTGTAATATAATGTGTGTAAAGTAAAAAAGCTTTACACATGTTTTTTAGGAGCGGAGAGTGAGTATAGAGAATAACATTGAAATATGTACACTGTTTGATACCTATGGAAATCTCTTAACAAACAGACAGCAAGAAGTTATAAAAGATTACTATTTCTTTAACACCTCTTTATCTGAGATTGCAGAGATGTACGAGATATCTCGACAGGCAGTAAGAGACATGTTGGTTAGAAGCGTATCTACTTTACAAGATACAGAAAAGAAGCTGGGATTGGTTGCACGAAATACAAAAGCAGTCGCTGAATTACAGCAGATGATAGACGGAACATCAGTAGCACAAAAGGAAAGAATAGAAAAAATCATATCTTTAATAAAGGAGTAGTTTGTGGCTTTATTTAGTTCATTAAGTGAAAAATTAGGGCACGTATTCAGCAAGTTAACCAAGAAAGGAGTGCTTACTGAGTTAGAGATAAAAACTGCTATGAGAGAGATTAGAATGGTGCTGTTAGAGGCCGACGTTAATTTCTTAGTGGTAAAAGATTTAGTTGCTAAAATTACTGAACAGTGTATGGGAGAAAGGGTATTAAAAAGTCTTACTCCGGGACAGCAAGTAATTAAAATTGTTAATGAAGAGTTAACGGCGCTAATGGGAAACACAAACAGTAAACTTGCTGTAGCGAGCAAACCGCCGACAGTTATTCTGATGTGTGGGCTACAGGGAGCGGGTAAAACCACGCTCTGTGGAAAACTAGCTAAACATCTCAAAAAACAAGGAAAGAAACCGTTACTAGTTGCGTGCGACATTTACCGTCCAGCAGCTATCAACCAGTTGAAAGTTGTGGCAAAATCTATCGATACAGAAGTGTACGACGAAGGATTAAACGCTAAGCCTCATAAGACGGCTTCTAATGCGGTAACTTATGCGGATAAAAAGGGTTATGACACAGTTATAATTGATACTGCAGGACGTTTACACATCAACGAAGAGTTAATGGATGAGTTGCAACAAATTAAGAAAGCAACCAAGCCGGATGAGATTTTGTTAGTTGTGGACAGTATGACAGGTCAAGACGCTGTCAATGTGGCACAATCGTTTAACGAAAAGCTTGATGTTACGGGCGTAGTACTTACAAAGTTAGACGGGGATACTCGTGGTGGTGCGGCTCTTAGTATTAAAGCAATAACCGGTAAACCTATAAAGTTCTGTTCGGTGGGCGAAAAGATGGACGATTTAGAGTTGTTCTATCCCGACAGAATGGCGTCACGAATCCTCAATATGGGAGATGTGCTGACCTTGATTGAAAAGGCTCAGGATACGGTTGACAAAGAAGAGGCTATAAAGTTAGAGAAAAAGCTACGAGAAAATTCCTTTACTTTCGACGATTACCTTGTACAATTTGAGCAGTTGAAAAAGATGGGAAATATCTCAGACTTGCTATCGATGATACCGGGTGCGGGCAAGTTGAAACTTTCGGCAAATGCTATCGATGAAAACCAGATTAAGAGAAACAAGGCGATCATTCAAAGCATGACAAAAGAAGAGCGTAACAATCCTGACATGATCAAAGCAGGTAGAAGAAAAAGGATAGCTGAAGGTAGTGGTACTACGATCCAAGAAGTTAATATCCTGATAAAACAATTTTATCAATCTAAAGATTTAATAAAGATGTACAAAAATAAAAAGGGGCTTAGAATGCCTTTCTAACGTAAGTTATTACTTTCGTAACAAAACGAAGCTTAATATACAAAAATAAACAAAAGGAGAAAAACATGGCAGTAAAAATTAGATTAACAAGATTAGGAGACAAAAAATCACCATTCTACAGAATAGTTGTTGCAGATTCAAGAGTGGCAAGAGATGGTAAAGTCATCGAAAAGCTAGGAACTTTTGACCCTCTAAAATCACCAGCAGAGATTAAGTTAGATGTTGAAAGAGCTTCTTACTGGCTATCTACTGGAGCACAACCTACAGAAACTGCAAAAGCACTACTTGTAAAACAAGGCGTGATTGCACAATCTACAAGAAAATCTGCTCCAAAAACCGATAAAAAGAAAAAAGAAAGTAAATAGTTTGGAGGTGGATGATGGAAGAATTAGTAAAATTTATTGTTAAAAATATTGTGTCCAATCCTGATGATGTTAAGGTTACCAGTGAAGAGGAAAGCGAAACGGTTACACTTGTACACGTAAATGTAAATGCCAGTGATGTCGGTAAAA
Source organism: uncultured Lachnospiraceae bacterium (assembly GCA_964368425.1). Lineage (GTDB taxonomy): Bacteria > Bacillota > Clostridia > Christensenellales > UBA1242 > CAYJAP01. Next base: position 31,338 of record CAYJAP010000001.1, read on the forward strand.
TTATCGGTAAAAACGGCAGAGTTGTTAGTGCTCTAAGAACTATCGTAAAATCTCTTTCTGCAAAAACAGGTAAGAGATACATACTGAAAATCGACGACAAAAAATAATGCTGGAGAGCTTATGAGAAATATAATAGTGGGTATTGTAACTAAGCCCCACGGATTAAAGGGCGATGTAAGGGTTAAGTTGGTAGATGTAAATACTTTAGACGGTATATCTACTGTCTTTATCGATGGTCAAAAATATACCATCGAGAAAAGCTCTTTACGTCCGAATATCGCCATACTTAAGTTCTCAGACGTGCACTCCTATGAAGAGGCAGATATCCTCAGAAACAAGGAAATTACTACTCAAGTGGATAAAATTACACTAACTAAAAATCAATATCTTGTTGAAGATCTACTTAATAAGAAGATTATTACAGATAGTGGCAAAGAGATAGGTAAGTTAGTTGCGATTGAGGGATTTGGTTCAGCAGACGTGTTTACTGTTATAGATAGCTCTGGCAAAGAAATATATTTTCCTTTCGCAAGAGGGATTATTAAAGAAGTCGGCGACGATATTATTATCAAAGAAAAAGTTTTCAATGAAGTTGGAGTTTATTAATGAAAATAGATATTCTCACACTATTTCCCGAGATGTTTTCTTCGCTTAACCACAGCATTATCGGAAAAGCAATAGACAAAAACGTATTACAGTTAAACGTAACAAATATACGTGATTTTTCTGTTGAGAAACACAAGAAGGTGGATGACTACCCTTATAGCGGCGGTGCAGGTATGGTTATGATGCCGCAACCTCTATACGATGCTATCGGTAGTGTAAAAGGAAAGAATTCGTATGTGATATATCTTTCTCCTAAAGGCACAACGTTAACTCAAGATAAGGTAAAAGAGTTATCTCAAAAAGAGAATTTAGTTCTTGTCTGTGGACATTACGAGGGCATCGACGAGCGCGTAATTGAGCTGTGTATTGATGAGCAAATTAGTATAGGGGATTACGTTCTTACAGGTGGGGAGCTTCCAGCTATGGTGTTAGTAGATGCTGTGAGCAGGTACATACCAGGCGTTCTTGGTAATAGCGAAAGTGCAGTTGATGAGAGTTTTAGTGACGGCTTGTTGGAGTACCCTTTATACACTAGACCACAGGAGTTTAGAGGTATGAAGGTTCCAGACGTGTTGATATCTGGTAACCACAAAGAAATAGAAAAGTGGAAGAAAAAAAACAAAGAAAAAGAAACAAAAAAATATCGACCTGATTTATTATCGTATTAGGTGAAAGGAGGGTTTATGGTTATCCAATGGTTTCCGGGGCATATGCATAAAGCATTAAAGTTGATGGAGAATGAACTAAAGATTGTTGACATAATAATCTACGTGTTGGATAGTAGAGCCCCTTTTTCTTGCTCAAATCCAAAGTTGAACGAGCTTGCTAAAGACAAGCAGGTGGTTTATATTTTTAATAAAAGCGACTTGGCGGACAACAAAAAGGTGGACGAGTGGATATCTTTCTTTTCTAAAAAAGGAAAGTGTATCAAGATTAATAGTATACAGAGTGGTACGGGAAAGAAGGTAGAGGAAGCGATCGCGACGGCAGCGTCGGCAAAAGTTGAACGGCTTAAAAATAAGAACGTGAATGCGACGCTAAGAGGGATGGTTATTGGAGTTCCGAATTGTGGTAAAAGTACGTTGATAAATAACTTAACGAACAAAGGTAAAACGCAGACGGGCAACAAGCCGGGTGTGACGAGAGGAAAACAGTGGATAAAACTCCCTAGCGGTATAGAGGTTGTCGACACTCCAGGAACGTTATGGCCAGCTTTTACTAATTCTAAAGTTGCTAAACATCTTGCTTACATAGGGTCTATAAAAGACGAAGTGTTAGATATTTACACTCTAAGTTTGGAGTTTCTGACAGACATTAATATCATGTATCCCGGCATTCTGGAAAACAAGTACAAGATTACAATTTCGCCAGAGGATATGTCGCTGGATATACTAGGCAAAATATGTAAATCCAGAGGGTTTTTACTGAAGAAAGGAGAACTGGATTACGAACGAGGAAGTTATGCTGTAATTACCGATTTCAGACAAGGTAAACTGGGAAGAATTACCTTAGATGACGTGAAACAAATGGACTCCCTGGCGGTTAAAGATAATATAAGAGAGAAATATGAAGAAAGATAAAAAAGATATGTTTTCTTTTGAAAATAAATACACAGGACAGGGGTGCAAAAGTATCGCTGGTATCGATGAAGCGGGAAGAGGGCCATTGGCAGGTCCTGTTTGTTGTGCTTGTGTAATCATGCCGTTGGACGAAGAGAATATTGTTCAGGGGATAGATGACAGTAAAAAGTTAACCGAGAAAAAAAGAGAGCAGCTCTTTGGTGAGATAATTTCAAAGGCTATTGCTTATGAGATAGTTTTTGTTGATGAAAAGGTTATTGATAGAATTAACATTTTACAGGCGACAAAAGAGGGGATGTTACAGGCGTTACGTCAGCTCAAGATATCTCCCGATATGGTGTTCGTTGACGCTGTAAGACTACCTGTAGATAACGCTGTAGCCATAGTACATGGTGACGCGGTTAGTTATAATATCGCTGCAGCATCTATACTGGCGAAGGTTTCGAGAGATAGATATATATCTGGAGTGAGTGAGAAATATCCGCAATACAACTTTGCTAAGCACAAAGGATATGGCACAAGAGAGCATATTGAGGCACTGAAAAAATACGGCAAATGCGACATTCATAGAGATACTTTTATAAGAAAATTTATAAGTTAGAGAGGAGCGATGAATAAGGCTGAAGGTGTAAAGGGCGAAGTTATTGCTAGCAAGTATTTGAAGAAAAACAAATACAAGATTCTCTCTACCAACTACACTTGTAAACTGGGTGAGATAGACATCGTTGCTGAGAAAAGAGGCGTAGTAGTTTTCATCGAAGTTAAGTTAAGAAATTCTCTGCGGTTCGGACATCCAAGAGAGGCTGTGACTACACATAAACAAAAAAAGATTCGCATGGTAGCCCAGCTCTTTTTATTAGAACGTAAATTGAATAATAGTAGTATTCGCTTTGATGTAATAGATATTTTAGGAGAAAATATAACTCATATAGAAAATGCTTTTTGATGTAAACGCTCATGTGTTTTCATAGGTACAAGCATAACTTTTGATAAAATACATAAAATGATATTGAACGATTATACCCTTTTTAAAGCTAGGTTGTGCCAGTTATATATTCGTTATTGTCATAAAAGTCTTAAAAATGATAAAAAATCATTCAAATTTTAAATTTTAGTTGCAATTTTTTTACTACTATGATAATATACGGTATGACTTCGGACGGTCCTCTGTACATGTGTGATGCATGAACGTCTAGTTGATATATTTAGGAGGTTAAGTCATGAATCTGATCGATGCTATAGAGAGAGAAAATCTAAAACCAGAAGTTCCTAATTTTAACGTTGGAGATACTGTAAAAGTATTTATCAAAGTTGTAGAAGGAGCTAAGGAAAGAATTCAGGCGTTTGAAGGTGTTGTTATTGCTAGACGTAGTGCTAGTATAAGAGAGACTTTCACAGTTCGTAGAATTTCTTTTGGTATTGGAGTGGAGAAAACTTTCCCATTACATTCACCAAGAATTGATCGCATAGAGTTGGTTAAGAAAGGAAAAGTAAGACGTGCTAAACTGTATTACATTAGAGACCTTTCTGGAAAAGCTGCTAAGATTAAAGAAAAAATCACAGTCGCTCCAGCCAAGAAAAAACAAGAAGCTAAATAGCAAGCGAGAACTACTCATATCGAGTGGTTTTTTTATCGCCACGATTAATTTTAATTATAAGTTATATAAATAGCAATAAGTATTTGTTTGTGTTTTTTATAATTTCTGCGTATAATGACAGTGTATCAAGGGGTAGAAATGTTATCTATATTGAAAAGTTTTGGTCTAAATGGAATCAACGGATATGTGGTAAAAGTAGAGGTAGATGTTAGTAACGGATTACCGTCTTATGACATTGTTGGATTGGTTGGAACGAGTATAAAAGAGAGCAAAGAACGGGTTAAAAGTGCGATAAAAAACAGCGGATTTAGCTACCCGGTATCTAAGATAACGGTGAACTTAGCTCCTGCTAGTACTAAGAAAGATGGTCCTATATATGACTTATCAATAGCTTTAGGGATTTTAGCAGCTAATGCTGATAAGAATTACATAACGTTGGTTAAGGAAGCTCGGAAATATATAATTCTGGGTGAATTAGCTTTAGATGGTTCGGTTAGAAGGGTGAACGGGGTGTTGCCTGTTTTAATTGCCGCCCGTAAGGCTGGTTATACCAAAGTGATTGTGCCGGAAGAAAATTCGAAAGAGGCAAGTTTCATAGAAGGTTTGGAAGTCTACCCCGTTAAAAATCTTATTGAAGCTGTAGAGTTTTTAAACGGACAGATCGAAAAAACGCCTATACCTTTAAACAGCTTTACACAGGTTATTTCCACCAAAGAACAGGGAAATGATTTCTGTTATGTTAGAGGGCAGTCTAGTGCAAAAAGAGCACTGGAGATTGCTGCTGCAGGTGGGCATAATGTGTTGATGATAGGTCCTCCAGGTAGCGGAAAAACTATGTTAGCAAAGTGCTTTCCAAGTATATTACCGGAGTTGACGTTCGAAGAGGCACTAGAGGTTACTAAGATACACAGTATAGCGGGTACGTTGGATAGTGACGAAGGTATTGTGATGGTCCGTCCGTTCCGCTCTCCTCACCACACATCTACGACCATCGCTCTGACAGGTGGCGGTAGAACCGCTAAACCGGGTGAGATTAGCCTTGCACATCATGGAGTGCTGTTTTTAGATGAGCTGCCTGAGTATAGTAGACACACGATTGAAACGCTACGCCAACCACTCGAGGATGGTGTTATATCCATCGCACGTGTGGAGAACACGGTGGAGTATCCTGCAAACTTTACAATGATAGCTAGCATGAACCCTTGTCCGTGTGGAAATTATGGGAGCAAAGATAAGGAATGTAAGTGCACTCCACAAACCATACATAAGTATTTACATAAATTATCTGGACCTTTGATGGACAGAATAGATATTCATATTGAAGTAGACAGCGTAACCTACAACGAGATATCGGGAACACGTCTGGAAGAGCGTAGTGAAGATATAAAAGAGAGGGTGAACAAAGCTAGAAATATTCAGCTTGAGAGGTATTCTGGAGTAAAAATATTTAGCAATTCAAAGATGAAAGACTCTCAAATAAAGACTTTCTGTGAGTTAAACCTAAGTAGCGAAAAGCTATTGCGAACAGCGTTTGATAAACTTCATCTGAGTGCGAGAGCGTACAGCAGAATATTGAAAGTAGCAAGAACAATAGCTGATTTAGAGGGTAGTAAAAATATCTTGGATGAGCATCTGATTGAGGCTATATCTTACAGAAGTTTAGATAAAAAATATTGGAATTAGGGTTATGTTTAAGGAAGAAGAGAAGGTTGCAGTTTGGTTAAGTTCATATAATAAGATTAGCGTGAAAAAATATTACGCTTTGTTAGAGTTGTATCCCGACGCTAAGTCTCTTTATGCTAACTTCGAAAAGGATAGTAATAAGATTACTAAACTTATAGATAAAACTGCTTACGAGTATCTGAAAGAGGCTAAAAAAAGTGACTTGAAAAACTATTTGCAAAATCTCGAGAAGTCTGATATAAAAGTAGTTACCTACTACAGTGAAGGTTATCCGGAAACGTTGAAGCAGACAAGCCAACCACCGCTGGTGTTATATTGTAGAGGAGATATTTCTCTTTTAAACTCTAACTGTTTGGCTATAGTTGGTACTCGTAGGAGTAGTAGATACGGTCGGGATATAACAGAGAAATTCGCCAAGGCACTTAGTGATGCTGGACTTACAATCGTTAGTGGTTTAGCTGATGGAATCGATAGCGTCGCTCATAAAAGTGTGTTAGAGGTGGGTGGCAAAACCATCGCTGTTCTGGGTAGTGGTTTGAACGAAGTGTATCCCGCAACCAACAGACCACTGGCAGCTAAAATTATCGAGCAGGGCGGTCTTGTCATAAGTGAGTACAAGCCAAATGAGAAGCCTCAGACTTATTACTTTCCGTACAGAAACAGGATTATTGCAGGTTTATCAGCTGGGGTGCTGATAACAGAAGCGACAGAAAAGAGCGGTAGTATGCATACCAAAGAATATGCTTGCGAATACGGTAAAGAGATATACGTCGTACCTGGACGGATAGATGATATATACTCCAAAGGATGTAACGAGATCATCAAGACTTGTCAGGGATGTATGGTAACATCTCCAGCTGATATACTCGAAACATTACATATTGAGTATTCGGAAAAACCATCCAAGGGTATACAGGCGACGATGGAAGAGGAAGTGATTCTAAACATATTAGAAGACGGTGAAAAACATTTAGAAGAGTTATTGGATAAGACGTCTTTTGAGGTTAAAAAGTTAAACACTTTATTAACTCGTATGGAGTTAATGGGTATGATAAAAAAGTTGACAGGGAATTATTACAGCAAATAACGGAGGATTTATGAAGTTAGTAATCATTGAGGGTGTGGCTAAACAGGAGACTGTAAAGAAATATTTAGGAGCAGACTACCAGGTTGTTGCTACAAAAGGGCACATAATAGATTTGCCCTCAAATTCTTTGGCGGTTGACGTTAAAAACAATTTTAAACCTCAATATGAGGTAATGAAAGATAAACAGCAGATTGTAAAATCATTAAAGGAGAAAGCAAAAAAGGCGGATAAAGTATATTTAGCGACTGACCCTGACCGTGAAGGAGAGGCCATTAGCTGGCACTTGTGTAACGTTCTTGATATAGATGAGAAGAGTCCAGTAAGAATTGTGTTTAACGAAATATCTAAAAATGCAATCACCAAAAGTTTAGAGCATCCTCGTGGAATAGACAGAAATCTGGTTGATGCTTATCAGGCTAGAAGGGTGCTAGACAGATTAGTTGGTTACAAAATTTCTCCTATACTGTGTAGAAAGATACAACCTAAACTGAGTGCAGGTAGGGTGCAAAGTGCAACACTAAAATTGATAGTAGATAGAGAAAAAGAGATTCGTGCTTTTAAGCCTGAAGAGTATTGGACACTACAATCTATCCTAGCGAAGAAAGATAATAAAAGCTCTTCCTTTGTATCTGCTCTACAGAAAATTTCTGGCAAAAAAGCAAATATTAAAAGTAAAGAAAGTATGGATGTAGTTTTATCTGAGCTTTCAGATAAGTACATTGTTAAGGCTATAAAAAAGAGCGTAACCAAGTCACATGCAGCGGCTCCTTTTACAACCAGTAGTATGCAACAAGAGGCTATTAACAAGCTGGGCATGAACATTAAAAGAGTATCAGAAACTGCTCAACAACTTTACGAAGGTGTTTCATTGGGTGCAGAGGGAAAAGTAGCGTTAGTTACATATATAAGAACAGACTCGGTGAGAGTTAGTCCTGATGCTATTGCTATGGCAAAATCCTACATCACAGAGAAGTTCGGGGCAAAATATTTACCTAAGACGCCAAACTTTTATAAGAGCAAAGCTTCCGCTCAAGATGCACACGAGGCTATACGTCCGATATCTCTTGATAGAACTCCAGAGTCCGTTAAGGATTTGATATCTAATGATTGTTATAGATTGTATAGGTTAATATACAATAAGTTTCTAGCCAGTCAGATGACTGAGGCTTTGTATGATTCTGTTAGTATCGATATAGAAAACGGAAAATATTTGTTCAAAGCAACAGGAAAAACTCTTACTTTCGAAGGTTTCTTAGCGGCGTACAAAATGGATAAAGTTGCTAAAAAGACAGATAAAGAAGAGGAAGAAAATCTTGAAGAAAATGATCTTATTCCAGAGTTAAAAGAAGGCGAAGAAGTTATTTGTCAAAAGTTAAATCCACAACAAAAGTTTACTAAGGCGCCAGCTCGGTTTACTGAAGCATCGTTGGTTAAAGAAATGGAAGAAAAGGGTATTGGTCGTCCGGCAACCTACACGCAAACTATTACTCGTTTAGCAAACCGTACTTATACCGAGAGAGATGGAAAGACGCTAGTTCCGACGGAATTAGGATTTAAAGTTTGTGAGCTATTGGAGAAGTATTTCTACGATATAGTAGACGTTCAATTTACTGCTTCGATGGAAGATAAATTGGATCAGATTTCTGATGAAGCTACCACATGGCAAGATATCATCAGTAAGTTCTATCACTACTTGGAGAAAAAACTTATCGCCGCTACAGGCGACTCTGAAAAGTTTAAAATACCGCCGAAAGAAACAGATGTTAAATGTGACAAATGTGGCAGTCCTATGGTAATACGTAATGGCAGATATGGTGAGTTTATGGCATGTAGTAACTATCCAGCGTGTAAAAACATTCATAACATGTCAAAAGAAGTAGCTAAATGTCCAAAATGTGGGGGAAGTGCTATAGAGAGAAAAAGTAAAAAAGGGAAAACTTTCTATGGCTGTTCTAACTATCCTAAATGTAATTTTATATCTTGGGAAGTTCCTGTAGAAGAGAAATGTCCGGAATGTAATGAATATATGACTAAAAAGAATGTCTACGGAAACACACGAATTAAATGTAGTGCTTGTAACTATTCTCGTACAGAAAAAAGTTCGAAGAAAGAAGAAGATAATCAGGAATAGTTATAATATAATAACAAAAATCAAGAGGGCATATGGCGGTCATTAATATTATAGGTGGCGGGTTAGCAGGTTCAGAATGTGCCTATCAATTAGCAAAGCGAGGGCACAAGGTAAAGTTGTTCGAGATGAAACCTCGTAAATTTACACCTGCTCACAAGAACCAAAATATGGCAGAGTTAGTCTGTTCAAATAGTTTAAAAAATAATCAGTTACACACAGCGGGAGGGCTGTTAAAAGAGGAGTTGCGTCTTCTCGATTCTTTATTGATTGCTTGTGCAGATAAATGTAAAGTCCCAGCGGGAAACGCGTTAGCGGTTGATAGAGAAGTTTTTAGTGAACTGGTTACTGCTGCTCTAAAACAAAATAAAAACGTAGAGATTATCTCAGAAGAAGTATCTGAGATTGACACCACGATTCCAACGATTGTTGCTACGGGTCCGCTGACGAGCGAGTTGCTATCAGTAAATTTACAGCAGTTGCTGGGAGATTATTTATATTTTTTTGATGCTATCGCTCCTATCGTGGACGCAGATAGTATAGATTTTTCTCGGGCATTTATAGGAAACAGGTATGGCAACGCGGGGGAAGGAGATTATATAAACTGTGAGATGGATCAAGAAGAGTATACGGAATTTTATAATAATCTTATTTCAGCGAAGACTGTTGAACTAGCCTCTTTTGAAAACAAAGTATACGAAGATTGTATGCCCGTTGAGGTATTGGCAAAACGAGGGTACAAGGGTTTATTATTTGGACCGATGAAACCAGTAGGTCTGCGAAATCCTGTAACTGATAAACGTCCGTACGCAGTTGTTCAGCTACGCAAAGAAAGTCTGTTGAATAACATGTATAACCTTGTAGGGTTTCAGACTAACCTGACTTTTCCTGAACAAAAAAGAGTGTTTTCGCTCATACCAGCGTTAAAAAATGCAGAGTTTTCAAAGTACGGAGTCATGCATAGAAACAGCTATGTTAATGCTCCTAAAGTGCTCAACAGATATTTCCAGTGTAGAGATTATCCAAACGTTTTTATAGCAGGACAGTTGAGTGGTGTTGAGGGGTATGTAGAGAGTATAGCTAGCGGGTTGGTTGCGGCTATCAACATGGACATGTGGCTGAAAAACAGTCCTTTAATAGATTTCACAAGTGATACAATGATAGGTGGGTTACAGCGATACATTGAGCAGTCGTCGGCTAACAACTTCCAGCCTATGGGTGCTAACATGGGATTATTAAATGGCGTAAATATACGTGAAAAAGACAAGGTGAAGAAGTACACGATGTTGGCTGAAAAATCTATAAAACATGTGAAACAACTAGTAAAAGAGTATAATTTATGTTAGAATATCCTCAGCAGAAGATACAAACGTAGGCTTGGTTAAAAGCTAGGATAAGATATTGAAGATAAAGGAGTAGAGATGGAAGATATGAGAGGAACGACGATTGTTGCTGTTAAACGTGATGGTAAAATTGCCATAGCTGGTGATGGTCAAGTTACCATAGGCGAGAAAGTTATTATGAAAGGAAATGCTGTAAAAGTTCGTAGAATATTCAACGACAAAGTGGTTGTTGGATTTGCTGGATCTGTGGCAGATGCTTTTTCATTAACAAATAGATTTGAGGAACTATTGCAAAAATTTAATGGTAATTTGATGCGTAGTGCGGTTGAATTAGCTATAGGTTTTAGAGACGACAAATATATCAGAAAGCTTGAGGCTATGATGTTAGTAGCAGATAAAGATACCTTGCTATTAGTATCTGGTACAGGGGAAGTAATCGACCCTGAGTTTGGTGTTTGTGCAATCGGCAGCGGAGGCAACTATGCTTTTGCAGCGGGTAAAGCGTTGATGGAAAATACCAAGTTAAGTGCGAAAGATATCGCGTACAAGAGTATAGAAATTGCAAGTGAGATTTGTGTATTTACCAATAATAATATCACTTGTGAGGAGGTTTAATTTATGGTAATGAGTTTATCTCCAAAAGAGACTGTAAGAGAGTTAGATAAATATATCATAGGTCAGTCTAAAGCCAAAAGAGCGGTTGCTGTTGCATTGAGAAATAGATATAGACGTAGCAAATTAACGACAGAGATGAGAGATGAAATTACTCCTAAAAACATTATTATGCAAGGTCCAACTGGGGTGGGAAAGACAGAGATTGCTCGTCGTTTAGCGAGGTTGGTTAATGCTCCGTTCGTAAAAGTTGAAGCTACTAAATTCACAGAGGTTGGATACGTTGGTCGTGACTGTGAAAGTATGATTAGAGACTTGGTTGAAGTTGCGGTTAGAATTATTAAAGAAGAAAAAATGAACGATGTTAAAGAAAAGGCAAACAACGTTGTTATAAATAAGATTGCAGATGTTCTTTACCCACTACGAAAACAACAACTTCCCGATGCAGATAGTTTTGAGCTGAGAGAAACGTTAATTCAGGAAATCGGTTCAGGCAAGCTAGATAAAGAGATGATAGAAATATCTGTGTCAGAAACTCCAAAGGCTATTGGTATGGTTCCTGGTATGGGTGCTGAAATGGACTTAAGTGGGATGTTAGGAAGTATTTTTCCTGCACAAAAGAAACGTAAAAAATTATCTGTAGCAAAGGCAAAAGAGCTGTTGTTCCAAGAAGAGGCTTCAAAACTCATCGACAACGACAATGTTAATAGTGAAGCGATAGAGCTGGCTGAACAAAACGGTATTATTTTTATAGATGAGATAGATAAGATTGCAAGCAAAGGTCCAAGTAAAGGTCCAGATGTTAGTAGAGAAGGTGTGCAGAGAGACATATTACCGCTCGTTGAAGGAAGCTCTGTAACGACGAAATATGGTGTAATAAAGACTGACTATATCCTTTTCATTGCTGCTGGCGCGTTCCACATGAGCAAGGTAGAAGACCTTATTCCTGAGTTTCAAGGAAGATTTCCTATCCGAGTGGAATTGCAAAATTTGACCAAGGATGACTTCTACGATATCCTGATCCAACCTAAAAACGCTCTGACTTTACAGTATCAAGAGTTGTTGAAAGTGGATAATATTAAGCTAACATTCACAGAAGATGCGTTACGGCAGATTGCAGAAATTGCAGAAAGGGAAAATGAAACTAGTGAAAATATAGGGGCTAGACGTCTACACACTATCATGGAGTTTTTGCTTGAAGATATAAGTTTTAATGCTACTGGGGAGCACCCTCAACTAGCTGTCAAGATAGATAAAAATTATGTGATCAATGCCTTCAAAGAAACAAACAAGAAGTATGATTTGAAAAAATATGTCCTTTAATCTTACGAAATAACACACAGAAATTTATATTTACAGCCACTAATTAGGTTGAAAATATAAATTTTTTATTGTATAATAAAGCTAGTCTTACGAGGTATACGATGATAAATATTCCAAAAGGAACAAAGGATATTTTGCCTAGAGATAGTTTTAGATGGCAGAAGGTCCGAGAAGCGGCGCAAAAAACCGCTAGACGTTTTAATATTAAAGAGATAATCACACCAGTATTTGAACATACTGAACTTTTCGTCCGCGGCGTTGGAAAGGGAAGTGACATAGTGAACAAAGAAATGTACACTTTTCTCGATAAAGGAAACAGAAGCATTACTCTAAAGCCAGAAGGGACAGCGGGCGTTGCTCGTAGTTTCATAGAGAATGGCTTATTCAACGATACATTACCTCTAAAGATGTACTATATAACAAATTGTTTCAGATATGAAAAACCACAAGAAGGCAGGTTAAGACAGCATACTCAATTTGGAGTGGAGCTGTATGGTTCGGACAGTGTGGAAAGCGATGTAGAGATTTTACAGATAGCACTTGATTTTTACAAAAACTTTGGTGTAGAACCGAGTGTCGTTATAAATAACTTAGGCTGTGAAGGCTGTAAGCATAATTTTGTTAAGCAGTTACAAGAATTTTATAAACCGCACTTAAAAGATATGTGTCCAGATTGCAACAACAGATATAAAAATAATCCTTTGAGAATTCTAGATTGCAAGGTCGCAGAGTGTAAAGAGGTTTCTAAGAATGCACCTAAGATGAGCGATTTTCTCTGTGAAGGTTGCAAAGTAAGATTTGCTAACTTCAAGAAGTTATTAGAATCAGCGGGTATAAAGTATACACAGAGTGACACGTTAGTTCGTGGACTTGATTATTACACTGGATTTGTATTTGAGTTTGTCGACCATAAAGGGTTCACTCTAAGTGGTGGCGGAAGATACAATAACCTAATTGAGGAGCTAGGTGGTAAGCCAACTCCTGTGGTAGGCTTTGGTATAGGAGTAGAAAGATTACTTATGTATTTACAGCAGATAGGTAAAGATATAACAGAGGACAACAAGTTAGATGTTTATATCCTAAGTCTTGCTGATAACAGTGAAGAGATTATTTCGTTAGCAAAATTGTTACGTGAAAATGATATTAGTGTAGAAACAGACTTATTACATCGTAGTATGAAAGCTCAGTTAAAATATGCAAACAAAACAGAGTGCAAGTATGTTATTTTCGTCGGGGATGACGAAATTGCTAAAAAAGAGTATGTAATAAAAAACATGTTCACAGGCGAGCAACAGAGTATTAAAAAGGATAAAATTGTAGATTTTATTAAAAAATAAGTTGTTAGGAGGGTCTATGACAGAAATGCTTAGAAAAGGAAATGCAATAAAACTCAACAGGGCGACGGTGGCGGTAATAGGTATAGGTAGTGTTGGCGGATATGTTTGTGAAATGTTAGCCAGGGCGGGGGTAGGAAGTATCACAGTTGTGGATTATGATATTGTGGACAGGTCACATCTCGGTAAACAGTTAGTTGCTACTTACTCTACTATCGGACAGTCAAAGGTTGCAGTTATAAAGAAAAGGATATTGGATATAAATCCAGGCTGTGTTGTAACAGAGTATAACTTAAAGTTTAAGGAGTCATCGGCGAACCTAGTGTTGTCAGGACATGTGGATTATGTTATTGATACAATGGATATAATTACTACAAAAGCATTTCTAGCTAGATTCTGCAAAGACAAAGGGATTCCCGTAATAAGTGCGATAGCTCCTACGATAAAATGTCAAATTCCGTTCTTCGATGTTATTGATATAAGTAAAAGCAAAGAGGAACTTGCTCAAACGATGGTGGCTAAACTGAAGGCTGTGGGTGTAACAAAGCATGAGATCGTATGTAACACGAGAAAAATTACATCTTGTGATGGCGAGGTACTAGCTAATGCTGTATATTACCCAGTTATGTGTGCAGGGGTGATCACTGCCTATGTTGTAAAAAAGTTATTCAATTCTGGAATAGAAAATAAAAAATAAGAGGGAAAAATGGACGTTAAAGTAATATCTTCAAGTATGTTTGATGAGGAAGTAAACAACAGCGATAAACCAGTGTTAGTGGAGTTTTTTGGTTCTTGGTGTATGCCTTGTAAAATGTTGTCAGGAATACTAGATAAAGTGGCTATAGAATTAGCTAATAAGGCTAAAGTAGTTAAACTTGATGTAGATGAAAATAAAGAGTTAGCTGCTAAATTCGGTGTTATGACTGTGCCAACTATGTTTGTATTTAAGAACGGAGAACAGTTAGATAAAGCTGTAGGATTTAGACAGCAGAAACAGATAGTAGATATGATTACACCATATTTATAACCCTTACAAATAGGAGAAAAAATGAACAAACGAGTATATCTAGATAATGCTGCTACAACACAAGTAAATGGTGAAGTTCTCGCAGAGATGTTACCATACTTTAGTGAGATATATGGCAATGCCAATAGCTTACATGCGTTTGGCAGAAAGGCTAGTGCAGGTGTGGATAAGGCACGTGATATAATTGCAGATAGTATCAAGTGTGACAGGACAGAGTTGTTCTTTACATCTGGTGGCACTGAAGCTAACAACTGGGCGATAAAAGGTGTCGCATATGCAAATGCAAAGAGAGGCAAACACATTATAGTAAGCTCGATAGAACACCACTCTGTGATAGATACATGCAAAGAGTTAGAGAAAGAAGGGTTTGAGCTGACCTATCTTCCAGTAGATACTAACGGATTGGTTTCTGTTACCGATCTTTTGCATGAGCTTAGACCAGACACTATATTAGTATCCATTATGGCAGTAAACAACGAAGTGGGTACTATTCAACATATTAAAGCGATTGGCAATATCGTGAAAGAATACAAGGCTTATTTCCACACTGATGCTGTACAGGCAATGAGTGTTATTTCTTTTGACGTGAAAGATATGTACATTGATATGTTATCAATGTCTAGCCATAAAATTCACGGTCCTAAAGGGGTGGGAGCGCTTTACATAAGGAAGGGCGTGATAGCTAGGAAATTTATGCATGGCGGTGAGCAGGAATTTAACCGAAGAGGAGGAACTATAAATGTTCCTGCAGTAGTTGGATTTGGTAAAGCTATGGAGCTAAATGTTCGTGATTTAGCTGAGCATAACAAAAGATTGAAAGATGTTTCCTCTTATTTTGTTAAAAAAGCAAGTTATGAAATTGACCATATAAAAATTAACGGGAACACCACTCAGAAAGCACCCGGTATTGTTAACATTTCTTTTGACCTCATCGAGGGTGAGAGTATTTTAATGATGCTAGACATGGACGCTAACGTAGCTGTTTCAACCGGTTCGGCATGTGCTTCGGGATCGTTACAAAAGTCCTATGTGCTGAAAGCTATGGGAGTTTCAAGTCAGTTAATTAACGGTGCCGTAAGGTTTTCTTTCGGTACTGATATAACTAAACCAGACGTTGATTACGTTGTTTATCACCTTAAAGCAATAGTAGCCCGATTGAGAGAAATGAGTCCGCTAAAGAAATCGAAAATTGCAAAGGAGAAAAAATAATGTACAATGAAAAGGTTATAGAGATTTTTAGAAATCCTAAAAATGTCGGTGAAATAAAATCCGCTAGTGGAGTCGGTACAGTAGGGAACGCTTCATGTGGCGACATAATGAAACTGTATATTAAAATCGACGATAAGGAAATAATAAAAGACGTTAAATTCCAGACTTTTGGATGTGCTGCTGCTATTGTGTCCTCAAGTATTGCTACAGAGATGATAAAAGGCAAAAGCGTTGAAGAAGCACTAAATTTGGATAATAACGAAATTATAAAAGAACTAGGGGGCTTGCCTCTACACAAAATACACTGCAGTGTATTAGCTAAAGAAGCCGTTGAAGCTGCTATAAAAGATTATCGTAGTAAGAAGGGAAAAGGCAGTAAAGCTGTAAAAGCAGATAATAAGAAATCTGAAAGCAACAAGACTGCTGTTAAATCGACAAATAAACAAACTACTAAAGTTAAAAAAGTTATAGGTTTAGATGATGTTGATAAGCTGTTAGAGAGTACCAACGAGTTGATTAAACAGATTGAAAAAGACCAGAAAAAACGTCAAACAAAAGTAGCTGCTGCTAAAAATAAAAAGTAATATATAAAGAGGGGAAGACTCCTCTTTTTTATACATCTTTTGTAATATTTTGCTATAAATTGGGGAAATTATTTACAGGAGGTGTAATATGAGAGATTCATTACTTATAGGTATGGCTGTTGGACTACTATCAGGAGCATTGATAGTAAGCAACAACAAAAAAGCACAAGAAATGGTTGAAAAAGGTAAGAAACAAGTTAAGAAACAACTAGAAAAGATGAAAAATTAATGTGTTTTTTGTTGAAATAAATAACCAAAACCGTTATTTTACTCTCAATAATATAATAGAATATCTTTGCAAGAATCCTTTTTTATGCTATAATCATGCTATGAAGAGTGAGTATTTTAGAGTAATGGGCTTAGATCTTGGCGAGCGGCGTATAGGTATCGCTTTGAGTGATATAATGGGCATAATCGCTAACGGATATCAGTCATATACTCGTACTTCTCTGCAGGCAGATATTCAGCACATTGTTAAGATTGTTCAGGAAAACAATGTCAAAGTGATAGTTTTAGGGTTACCGCTCAACATGAACGGAACAGAAGGGGATGCGGTGAAGAAAGTAAAGTTCTTTGCTGACGAACTGCGAAAACACACAGACGCAAAAATTGATTTTTATGATGAAAGATTAACAACTTCAACTGCACAAAAAATGTTGATATCGGCTGATGTATCAAGAGCAAAAAGGAAATTGGTAGTAGATAAAATTGCTGCGACGATCATCCTGCAAGACTATCTGAATACCCATTAAAAGGAGAGAAAAATGGCAAAAGAAACAACAAAAAAAGAAAGTGTTAAAAAGGTAGAGAAGTCACCTATCGAATGTCTTCTAGACGAAAATAATTCCGACGATATCGTTCTTTATGATGAAAAGAACAAAAAGACAGTTTTTGAGCAGGTTGCAATTATACCTATCGCTTCAAAAATATATGCAATCTTAAAACCTGTTACAAAGCTTGCAGGTATTGAAGATGACCAGGCAATAGTATTTGCAATAGAGGAAATCGATAACGAAGATGTTCTTGTTGTTGTTGATGAGGATGCTACAATCGATAAAGTATTTGAACAGTACTACGAACTATTGAGAGCTGAAGGGGTAGAGGTATAGTCTACAACTGAAAAATAACGCTTTTTAGGACATTTAGTAATAAAAACTATAAATATTTCAATATTTTTATTGCTAATGTTTTTTTTATCTGTTATAATAACAACGTTCAAAATTACGCACCTAGATACAATTTAATTGCCGTTGCTCAGAGATGAGTTGTAATTAGAGTTATAAAGTTCTAGGGAGGAAAAAACAAGGAGGAAAAAATGTCAGTAATTTCGATGAAGCAATTGCTTGAAGCTGGAGTGCATTTCGGACACCAAACCCGTAAATGGAACCCAAAGATGGCGCCATATATTTTCACTTCTAGGAATGATATCCACATCATCAACTTAGAAGACACAGTTGTTTTAGTAGAGAAGGCTTATGCTTTCGTAAAACAACAAGCAGAAGAAAATAAAATTATATTGTTTGTGGGAACTAAAAAACAGGCTCAACAAGCAATAGCTGATGAAGCAAAAAGATGTGGAATGTACTATATCAATTCTAGATGGTTAGGTGGTACTCTTACCAACTACAAAACTATCAAATTAAGAATTGAAAGATTAAACCAATTGAATAGAATGGAGAAGATTGGTGAGTTTAATTTACTTCCAAAGAAAGAAGTTATTAAGCTAAAGGCAGAGAGAGATAAGCTTGAGAAAAACTTGGGTGGAATCAAAGATATGCCAAGAATTCCAGATGTACTGTTTGTGGTAGACCCTAAAAAGGAACATATTGCGGTTACAGAGGCAAAAGCTCTAGGACTTCCAATTGTGTCTTTAGTGGATACTAACTGCGATCCAGAACCAATCGACTATATAATACCAGGCAACGATGATGCTATTAGAGCAATCAGTTTGATTGCAGGAGCAATGGCTAACGCTGTTATAGAGGCTCGTGAAGGAGTAACTCCTGTAACTGAGGAAGAGAAACCGGCTGAAGAGGTTGTGGCTGAAGTTGCAGCAGTAGCAGAAATTGAAAAAGAAGAGGAGTAATTGGGGGATAATATGGCATTTACAACAGAAGATATTGTAAAACTACGTAAAAGAACAGGCGCAGGCGTATTAGACTGTAAAAAAGCGTTAACTGAAACAAATGGAGATTTAGATAAAGCTGCTGAGTGGCTAAGAGAAAAAGGTATCGCAGCTGCGGCTAAAAAAGCTGATAGAATTGCGGCAGAAGGTGTTGTTTACTCGTACATACATATGGGCGGTAAAATAGGCGTTTTAGTAGAAATTAACTGTGAGACAGATTTCGTTGCGAGAAGCGAGGCTTTCTTAACTCTATGCAAAAATATTTCTATGCACATTGCTGCATCTAAACCAGAATATATCGTTCCAGAAGAAGTTCCAACAGAAGCTCTTGAGCATGAAAAAGATATTTTAAGAGCTCAAGCATTAAATGAAGGAAAGCCAGAGAAAGTTATAGAGAAAATGGTTGAAGGTAGAGTGAAGAAATTCTATGCTGACGTTTGTTTATTAGAACAACCTTTCGTTATGGACACTGCTAAAACAGTTAGAGAAGTGATGAATGAAGCGATACTAACAATAGGAGAAAAACTTAACATTCGTCGTTTTACCAGATACGAAATGGGTGAAGGGTTAGAGAAAAGAAAAGATAACTTCGCTGAAGAAGTTATGAGCCAAGTAAATTAGTATAAAAGACATCTATTCAATAGATGTTTTTTTATCTTTACAGTGATTCTCACTCATCAGCTAAAGGAGTATGAATAGTGGAGTTATTTAATTATTTTTGTTGTAAAAAATTGATATTTAAGCAGTTTAATGTTTTTTGATATTCCTTTTATTTGCTATTTTTTACACTATCTAGTAGAATTAGTATATAATTAAAAAAGGTGGAGATTATGGATATTGAAGAAATAGATTTTATTTTACTCAATTATGAGGAAAATCTTAACAAAGCAATTACACATTTAGAGTCAGAACTTACCCAGATTAGAACAGGTAGAGCAAATCCGAAAATTCTAGAGAAGATAATGGTTGACTACTACGGTAACATGACTCCTATAAATCAGATGGCTACTATAAGTGTGCCGGAAGCTAGAATGTTAATGATATCTGTGTGGGATATATCGGCTTTACGTAATGTTTCGAAAGCTATAGAGGCAGCGAACTTGGGAGTAAATCCCAGTGATGACGGAAGGGTTATCAGGCTAAATTTTCCAGCTCTTACGTTAGAGAGAAGAAAGGACTTAGTTAAAGACGTCGGAAAGTTAGTTGAGTCATGTAAGGTTATCTGTAGAAATGAGAGAAGAGATACATTAGAATCTTTTAAAAAGTTGAAGAAAGACAATAATATTTCAGAAGATGAGTACGAAAGATTGGAAAAAGATGTACAAAAAACATTAGATTTGCATATTTCAAAAATAGATGTACTGTTTGATAAGAAACAAAAAGATATTTTAGAAATCTAGGAGATATATGGCTGTAAAGACTAAGAAGATAGAAGTAGTTCCTAAACACATCGCGTTCATCATTGACGGAAATGGACGTTGGGCAAAACAAAAAGGCTTTATGAGATCTTATGGACATCGTAAGGGTATGGAAAGATTAGGAGAAGTGATAGAAGACTCTTTTAATTTTGGCATAGAAGTAGTTAGTGTTTACGGGTTCTCTACTGAAAATTGGAATCGTCCTAAAGATGAAGTCGAATATCTATTTGAATTATTCAGAGAATTTGCAACTAAACAAATCGAGAAACTATGTGAAAAGAACGTCAGGGTTGTAATAATGGGAGATTATACTCAGTTCCCGAAAGAAGTATCTGATGCTATCACTAATTTAATCAAAAAAACCGCAGGTAATACTGGTAAAGTGCTTAACATGGGATTGAATTACGGTTCTAGAGTGGAGATTATTAAGGTTGTAAATGAGTTGTTACAAGCAAAAAAAGAGAAGGTTACAGAAAAAGAATTCAGTAATTTGTTGTATACTCGTGAGTTGCCAGATCCTGATTTTATAGTTAGAACCAGTGGCGAAAATAGATTAAGTAATTTTATGTTATGGCAAGCTGCGTACAGTGAATTATATTTTCCAAAAGTATATTGGCCAGATTTTACTAAAAGACATTTAGAAAAGGCATTATTAAACTTTCAGAAGAGGGATAGACGTTACGGCGCTATCAAATAGGAGTAGTTATGAAACAGAGAATTGGAACAAGTATAGGCATTGTAATCTTGCTAATAGTCGCTTTTGTGACAAAAATATGGACACCATATGTATTCGACGCTATATTCTTAATATTGTCTGTAGTGGCTGTGTATGAAGTAGCCAAAGTGTTAGATCACGCAGAGAGGCAAAGCAATATAGTGCTAGCCATGTTGTTTCCTATCGCAATATTTGGAGGTTTAATTTACGGTTTCCTAAGCGACTGGATATGGCAAAGCTATCTTTATTTATATTTACTTACAATGTTAAGTTTATGTCTGGTAAGTTTTATCGTAGGAATGTTACGTCCTAAAGGCGATATAGAAAGTAAGTTTCGCGCTTCCTTTGACCTCAGTATGAACACAATATTTTTATGTTTCTATCCAAGTATACTGCTGTCAGCGATGATTATCATCAATCACTTTAACGATTTAGTGATGTCAAGCATAGTTATTAATTCTAATTTTAATATATTCATTCTGCTATTAGTTTTCACTATCACTATTCTTACAGATACTATGGCTATGCTATGTGGTAAGACCTTTAAAGGTCCAAAACTCTGTCCGAAAATTAGTCCTAAAAAAACGATCAGCGGAGCGTTATTCGGCGTCGTATTTGGTATCACGGGCGCGGTGTTACTATACTTGATATTCAGAACAAGCGATGCTTTTATTGCTGCCTCTGACTATCTAAAGCTAAATGTGTACTGGATGATTCTGATAGGTGGTGTTGGCTCGGTATTAAGCCAGATGGGAGATATATTTGCGAGCTACATAAAGAGAAAATCGGATGTTAAAGATTATGGTCATGTATTGCCTGGACATGGCGGAGTTATGGATAGAATAGATGGATTATTATTTAATGCTATATGGATTTTGTGTATAATATTTGCATTCATTTAATAATATAATATTGACCTTGGAAAGATAAATAAGGAGACATTTTGAATAGTTTACTGCTTAGTTTTTGGGATAAGTTATCATTTTTTGCAACTGCAAGTTTTTGGACGAAGGTAGGGTTTATTGCTCTTGCCATCGTTATTTTATTGGTTATGATAATGATTCATGAGTTAGGGCATTATACTGCAGGAAAAATATTTAAATTTAAAATAAACGAGTTTTCTATAGGTTTTGGTAAAGCAATTTTCAGTAAAACAAATAAGAAGACAGGGGAGAAATTTTCTCTCAGATTAATTCCTTTAGGCGGTTACTGTGCCTTTGAAGGAGAAGATAAAGACGTAGAGTCCAAGGATAGTTTTAACGCGCAAAAACCGTGGAAGAGATTGATAGTGCTTTTCAGTGGAGCGCTTTTCAACTTTATATCCGCGATAATAATGAGCGTTATTTTACTTATGGTGGTAGGAAACGGTGTCCCAAAGGTAGCTTATGTTTATGAAAATAACATCAATGATATACAAGTAAACGATGTTATTCTAAAAGTAAACGGCACAAAGCCGGGCTTCTTAAATGGTGGTATTTCGAAACTCATTGGCGATATTGAGGAAGGAAAAGAAATTACACTACTCATAAAAAGAGATGGTAAAAAACATGAAATAACTGTAAAAGAATACAACTACGATACTAGTAATGAAGAGGCAATAGGTGTAGGAATTGGAACGGAACTTGTAAAATATAATTTTGGAGAAGCGTTATTATTGGCGACACCTTTCTGCTTTGAAATTGCTTGGCAATGTTTGGTTATTCTATGGCAGTTAATATCAGGTCAGCTGTCGTTGTCTAATATCGGCGGTCCTATATCCACGGTAAATGCAATAGCAACCGCATCGTCCATGAGTTTGCTGAATCTATTACTCTTAGTACCGCTTATAGCCGTTAACTTGGCGGTTTTTAACCTCTTGCCGATACCCGCACTGGACGGTGCTCGAATGCTTTTTGTGTTTATAGAATGGATAAGGAAAAAGCCTATCAACAGGGATTTAGAAGCGAAGATTCATGTGGTCGGACTGATTGTGTTATTCTCATTTGTCATTCTGGTTGACATACTACAATTATTTGTGTTTAAAATGTTTTAAATATATTTAACAAAGGATAAAGATGGAACTACTACAATTTATAAATAAAAAAACTAAGGACAAGTATATCAATTTTAAATTGATTAGTGTTTTATATAACGAGAAAACAAATACTAGCACCTTTAAATTCTCACATTTAGAAGATGTCAGTGAAGAACAGCGTAAGGAAGTATCTCAGGTTATATCTGAGTATCTTGAGAATGATTCAAAGGTTGTAGTTAAGTTTTCTAAAGCTTTTATGGATGAAGAAATTTGTTCTATATTCATAAAAAAGTATATTAAAGACAACTATCCTAACGTCATATCGTCGTTAGAAAATAAAAATATTAACATTGAACAACAGGGAAATGATATAGCTGCGTCGTTATGGTTTCCTAGAATTTTTTATAATTTTTTGCAGTCAAAAAATTTTGTGAGAGAGATAGAAAAAGCCTTTTCTACAAGATATTTTGAGAATCTGCATGTTCATATTTACATAATAGACGAGCAGTCGCTGGCTGACGATTTGGAAGAATGGAGACAGCAGATTGATATGCAGACACAAATCGAGGAAGATAATATCCCTCGGTACAAAGTTGCCGCTATCGAGAAGTTTGTTGGGGAGACTATTAACAACTATGTTTTACCTATAAAATCTATAGAAAAAACTATGTTAGGTACAATCATAGCTGGTAGAATAAAAAACTTTCAGATAAAATCATTTGTAAGAAAAAACAAAAAGAACGAAGAGGTTGAGAGAGAATATTTTTCGTTTATTTTAGAAGATGAAACGAGTAGTATAGACTGTGTTTTTTTTCCTAACAAAAGTAACGTAGCTAAAATGAGAACTCTCACCGATGGGCAAGAAGTTGTTCTACACGGAGATGCCGAAGTTTATAACTCCAGATACAGTTTTAAAATCAAAAATATATCGCTTTGTGAATTATTGCCTATCCCGCAAACAGTTGTATATAAAGGTGCAAATCCAGAGTACATAAATATTAGGCCTCAGCCTTATATAAGTTTACAACAGGCAAATTTATTTGATTTAGCGGAAGCCGTTCCTCAATATTTGTTGGACAATGATTTGCTTGTTTTTGACTTAGAAACTACTGGTCTGAATCCTATAGAAGACGAAATTGTGGAGGTTGGTGCAGTTAAGATCTCTCAAGGAAAGATTGTAGAGACTTTCGAGACACTAGTTAAACCTCTCCAGATAATTCCTGAAGAAGTAATAAGAGTGCATGGCATTACTAACGCGATGGTAAAAGATGCTCCAGGTATAGAGAAAGTAATTCCTGATTTCTATAAGTTTGCAGAGAATTGTGTGCTTATCGCATACAACATAGACTTTGATTTTCGCTTTCTCAATCATCAATCTACTAAACTGGGATACAAATTTTCCAACAAACAGATTGATGCTTTGATAGTAGCACGTACAGGGCTTCCTGGCTTAAAGAATTACAAGTTAAAGACAGTTGCGGAAGCTCTTAATGTCTCTCTTGAAAACGCTCACAGGGCAGTGCACGATGCTATAGCTACTGCTGAAGTTGTTATAAAATTAGGCAACAAACTATCTTAACTCGTTAAATATTGATATATTATATGTAAAAAACATAAACTTTTAATAAATTTCATTGATTTTATCGCTTTATTTGTGGTATTATAATAATACTAATAGACTTTACTTTGAGAGTGGGCAGGTAACCCACTCTTAAATTTAGTTTAAAGGTAGTAGATGAGGAGTTCGGTTATGACGAATAAGCAAGTGGTGGAATTAGCTGAGAAGACGCTAACACCAATCATAAATAAGATAGGGTACGACGTTGTAGAGATTGAATATAAAAAGCAGCACGACAGTATGGTTTTGATAATCTATATAGACAACGACAGCGGCATCAGCTTAGATGATTGTGAGAAAGTTTCGGAGGCAGTTTCAGATATACTAGATGAGATAGATGTTTCTCAAGGACAGTCCTATAGCCTAAATGTATCTTCATCGGGGGCGGACAGACCACTTAAGACTGAACGTGATTACAGAAAGAATTTAGGCAAAGAAGTTGAGGTGAAGTTATTTGCACCGCTAAAGGGACAGAAGACTTTTAAAGGTACATTAAAAGAGTTTTCCAGTCAGCAAATTACAATCGGGTTAGAAAAAGAAGATATAAAAATAGAAAAAACGAAAATAGCAAAAATAGTTCCAGTAATTAATTTTTAACAATTTAAGGAGAAAAATAAAATGGTAAATAAAGATTTCTTTCAGGCATTAGAAGATTTAGAAACACAAAAAGGAATAAATAAAGAGTTTTTTATTAATGCTCTAGAAAATGCATTGACTAGTGCATACAAGAAAAATTTTGGAGAGGCTAAAAATGCGTTTGTAAAACTTTCTCCAGAGAAGAATACAATTAGAGTTTATTCCTACAAGACAATTGTGGATGAGGTTGAAGATAGTGATAAAGAGGTTTCTTTGGCAGAGGCTAAGACAATCAAAAAGAGCTACAAGGTAGGCGACATTATTACAAACGAAGAGATGCCAAAGAACTTTGGTAGAATTGCAGCACAGACAGCGAAACAAGTTGTGATGCAGAGATTGCGTGAGGCAGAACGTGACAAAATCATGGAAGAAATCAATAACAAGCAAGATGAGCTTGTGACCGGCATTGTGCGTAGAGTTGAGGGCGATAACGTGTACGTTGACTTAGGGCTTACGCAGGTTGAGGGTGTGCTTAACGCTCGTGACAGAATAGGGAACGAGAGATTTAATCCACATACCAGAATAAAAGTTTACGTAAGAGCTGTTAAAGAAGGTTATAACATGCCTTATGTTCAGTTGAGTAGAGCGAACATTGGTTTTGTAAGAAAGTTATTTGAGCTTGAGGTTCCAGAAATACAATCGGGTGAAGTTGAAATCAAGAACATTGTTAGAGAGCCAGGGTACCGTACTAAGATTGCAGTTCACAGCGATAATGAAAATATAGACAGTGTTGGCGCTTGTGTGGGAAATAGAGGAATGAGAGTTAATTCAATTGTTTCAGAACTAAATGGAGAAAAAGTAGATATAATAAAGTGGAGCGAGAATCCAGCTGAGTTCATAGCAGCATCCTTAAGCCCAGCGACAGTATCACAGGTAAGATTAGATGTTGTTAACAGAACATCACTTGCAGTAGTTCCAGATGATAAGTTATCGTTGGCGATAGGTAAGAACGGACAGAACGTTCGTCTAGCAGCTA
Source organism: uncultured Lachnospiraceae bacterium (assembly GCA_964368425.1). Lineage (GTDB taxonomy): Bacteria > Bacillota > Clostridia > Christensenellales > UBA1242 > CAYJAP01. Next base: position 56,954 of record CAYJAP010000001.1, read on the forward strand.
AGTTAACGGGCTGGAAGATTGATGTAAAACCAAAATCTGCAATGCAAGATTCGTTTGAAGAGGAAAACTCAGCTGACGACGAAGAGTAAGAGGTGGGTATGCAAAAAAGAGTTCCTGAAAGAATGTGTGTGGTTTGCAGAAAAAGGGCTCCAAAACTAGACATGATTCGAGTAGTAAAACAAGATGATAATATAGTTATAGACGATACAGGAAAAATGAACGGACGAGGGGCTTACATTTGTAAAAATAGTGAATGTCTACAGAAATGTGTGAAAACAAAATCATTTAACCGTTCATATAAAAGAAATTTACCAAATGATATATACGAAAGTATTCAGAATAAAATAGGAAAATAAAGAGAAGAGGTACTTTTAATTGGAAAAAAAGAAAGTCGTAAAAGATTCTAGTCCATTCGATAGTCTAAAAAATTTGAATGCAGTAGTATCAAAAAATGAAATTGTTTCAATGTTAAACAATTTACAAAAAATTAGACAAAATTTAGACGGTATGTTGCATAACGTACGTACGTCTTTGTCGTCAAAGAGGATTGATACAAAACCTGCTGTAGAAGAAACTGTGCCAGTTAAAGCTATTGATGAAAATATCCATGCAAAGAAAGACACAGTTGTTTCGCACGAAACACAAAACTCAGATTTCAGAGAAGATAAGCGTAGACCGTCTTTTACTCCAAATTCAGATAATATGAACAGACAGAGGACTTTTGAAAAGAAACCTTTTACACCACGACCTTTTGATAGAACTTCAAGCGATGGCAAACCGTACACTCGACCACAATATGATAGGCCTCAGGGAGATAGACCACAACAGACAGGTGGACCAAGGTCGCAGTATGACAGACCGCAGTATGGTGATAGACCGCAGTATGGTGATAGACAACCGTTCCAAAGAACAGGACAGTATGGAGATAAGAAGCCTCCTTTTAATAGACAGCCTTATGGCGATAGAAAGCCATTTAGCACAGATAAACCTGGGTTCAGATCAGATAGACCAAATTTCCAGCCAGCATTTAAGAGGGGAGATAAACCAGAGTTTGATAGATCATCCACAGGCTCTGCTAGACCGTTTAAGCCGAGTACCGCAGTTGCTTCTGATGCTTTGTTTAATAAGAATAAAAATGAGAGAACGTTAGGTAGTAAACAGAAAGATATTAAAAATGACGGTCTTGAAAGAAAGGCTTTGAATAAAAAAGCCAAGATAAGAATGGGTTATATTGTAGAAAACTTTGAGGACGAAGACGAAGAAAGAATCGGAAGAGTTCGTATCAAAGGAAAGAAAAAAGAAGTTAGAGGAAGTAAAAAAGAGCGACAAGTGAGTGCTACAATCACCACTGACAACCTTACTATAAAAATATTAGCGGAAGCTATAGGTAGACCAGTTACGGATATCGTGAAAAAAGGAATGATTCTGGGCTTGATGTTGACGATAAATAGTCCTATAGATTTTGAGACGGCGGAATTATTAGCCGGCGAGCTTGGTGTTACACTCGATAAAAAGAAAGAAAAAACAATTGAAGAGCTTTTAGTTGAAGAATTTGCTACAGCGTCTACGAATAACAAAGTTAGACCTCCAATTGTAACTGTTATGGGTCACGTTGACCATGGTAAGACTTCTTTGTTAGACAGTATTAAAAAGACAAATGTTAGTGCTTCCGAGGCTGGTGGAATTACCCAGCATATCGGTGCTTATACCATCACTGTTAACGGTGATAAAATAACGTTCATCGATACTCCTGGACATGAGGCGTTTACCTCGATGAGAGCTCGTGGTGCACAAATTACCGACGTTGCTATTTTAGTTGTAGCAGCCGATGATGGTATTATGCCTCAAACAGTTGAAGCTATAAAACATATAAAAGAAGCCAAAGTTCCGATGGTTGTTGCTATTAATAAGATGGATAAAGCAGAGGCTAATCCAGACAGAATAAAACAACAGTTAACAGAACACAATGTTATCCCAGAAGAGTGGGGTGGCGACGCTATGTGTATACCTGTATCAGCGTTGACCGGTAAAGGTATTGATAAACTGCTAGAGGCGGTGTTGTTAGTAGCCGAAGTTGCTGATTTACAAGCAGATGCATCTCGAAAGGGTACAGGTGTAGTAGTTGAAAGTAAAGTAGATAAAGGCAGAGGAGTAGTAGCAACTATTCTTGTGAAAGATGGAAGTTTAAACATTGGGGATTACGTGTTAGTAGGAACTTCGCAAGGAAGAATCAGGGCGATGGTAGACTATAAGGGAGCAACTGTAAAAGTAGCTTCTCCAAGTGATGCGGTGTCTGTACTTGGGCTGGACAGTGTTCCAGATGCGGGAGAAATTGCATACGTGACTGATGAGAAAACTGCAAAGGCAGTTATTTCAGAAAGACTAAGTGAGATAGCTCATCAAAAGACTATGACTAAAACTGCTATTAACATCGAAGAATTCCTGGCTACGAACATTAATGAACAGTTAAAGCACTTTAATATATTAATTAAAGCCGACGTTCAGGGTTCTGTAGAGGCGGTAAGGGATACTTTAACCAGTCTAAAGAATGAAGAGGTTAAGGTGGATTGTGTTCACAGTGCGGTGGGCAACATTAACGAAAGCGACGTGTTACTTGCTCAGGCTAGTAACGCTGTGATCATAGCGTTTAACGTGAAAACAGAGGCAAAAGCTAAATTATTAGCAGAGAAAGATGATGTAGTTATCAAAGACTATAAGGTAATATATGAGGCGGTTGACTTTATACAAGAAAAAATTGATTCCATGTTAACTCCTATATTCGAAGAAAAAGAAACCGGAAGAGCAGAAATTCGTAAAATATTTACTATAAGCAGTTTGGGATCAATAGCAGGCTGTTATGTTCTTAGTGGGTTCATTACCAGAAACAGTAAGGCTAAGTTGCTACGTGGAAACGAAGAAATGGTTGATTCAGTGATCGAGAACCTACAACAAGGTAAAGACAATGCGAAGCAGGTTAAAGAGGGCTTTGAATGTGGTATTAAACTAAAGAGTTTTAATGATATAAAAGAGTTAGATATTATTCAAACATATGAATTGGTTCAGGTAAAAAGAGGGAAATAATGAGTAATAGAATAAAAGTAATAAATTCTGAAATACAGAAAGTATTAAGTAATATTATTATGCAGGAAGTGAAAAATCCTAAAATTACTGGTATCATAAGTGTTGCTTCAGTTGAAACAACAAAAGATTTGGAGTTTGCAAAAGTTTTAGTTAGCATATTCACAAAAGATGATAAAGAAGACGTTTTGAACGAGATTAAACATTCAGCAGGATTTATTAGAAAACAGCTAAGTCAGAAATTGAACTTACGAAAAACACCTTATCTACAGTTCTATTTAGATACAAGTGCTGAGCATAACGATAAGATTGCTCAGGTGATATCTGAGATACAAAAAGAAAGGGAATCAAAAAAATGAAAATTAATTCTGAAGTTATTTCGTCAATTAAAGAGGCTAACAACATCGCTCTCTTTATACATATAAAGCCGGATGGTGATTGTATAGGTAGTGCGATTGCTTTGCAGTTAGCTCTTGCAAAAATGGGTAAAAAGTCTGACATATTTTGTGACGACATTATAACTTCATCTTTCGATTTTATGAAAACCATTTCAGATATAAATGCTCCTAAAATACCTAAATATGATTTGGCCATTGCTCTAGACACAACTCCACAAAGCAGAATGGGAAAGCACCAGGAGTTGTTTAAATCTATCGCAAAAACAATAAAAATAGACCACCATATGGGTGTAGATAATTACGCAAACATAAATTTTGTAGAGCACGTATCTAGCGTGGGATTTATCATGTATTACCTAATAAAAGAATTGGATGTTGCTATAAATCAAGATATAGCGACCGCTCTTTATACTGCGATAGCATCTGATACTGGTTGTTTTCAACACGGAAATACTACTGCAACAGACCATGAAATTGCTGCCGAATTAATCAAAACAGGATTCGATTTGGAGCAGGTCAACAATAAGATATTTAAAATGACAGACAAAAGACAGTTAGAGTTAAAGAAAAAAGCATTAACAAGTCTTAAATTTTTCCTTAACGATAAGCTAGCAATTATGTCATTGACCGAAAGAGATTTCAATGATACTGACACGACGATCAATGATACACATTCAATAATAGATTTAATCGCGATCATCGACGGCTGCGAGGCTAGTATCATGATGAGTGAGTTTCAAAGAGGAGTCTATAAGTGCAGTGTTCGCTCTATAGGCAAAGATACGGCACTACGTATAGCAGAAAGTTTCGGTGGTGGTGGACATGGACAAAGTGCAGGGTTTAGGGTATATGGAGGTCTACACTCAGCAATAGCTAAGATTATAAAAGCTTGTGAGAAAATTGTATGATTGGATTTTTAAATATAAATAAGCCAACGGGAAAGACCAGTAGCAATATAGTGGTTGCTGTTCGTAAAATATTGGGACGGCAAAAAATCGGGCATATGGGAACGCTCGATCCTATGGCGAGTGGTGTACTGCCAATAGCTGTTGGTAAAGCTACACGACTATTTGACTATTTTCAGGACAAGAAAAAAGAGTATATAGCAGTGTTTGAATTTGGGTACGAAACAGATACTCTTGATATAACAGGAGAGATTCAGCGACAGACTGACATCATTCCGACTGAGAAACAGATTCGTGAAGTTCTTCCTTTGTTTTGCGGAAAAATATCTCAGATTCCTCCGCAGTATAGCGCTAAAAGCGTTGATGGTGTGAGAGTATACAAACTTGCAAGACAAGGTATTGAAGTGCAGCTACAGCCTAAAGAAGTAGAAATTTATTCTTTTGATTTGTTAGAAAAATTAAGTAAAAACACGTTCCGTTTCAGAATCGTTTGCTCGAGTGGCACGTACATTCGTAGTTTATGTAGAGATATAGCACACCAGCTATCTTCGCTGGCTAGTATGAGTTTTTTGGAAAGGACATCGACAGGAATTTTCACTATAGAACAAGCTGTCCAACTACAGGATTTGAGTGTAGATAATATTTTAGACAAGCTATTGCCTGTTACTGAAGTTTTTAAAGGTTTCCCGAAGATAGATATTGATGAGCGACAGTTACACGATTTATCTAGTGGAAAAAGTATAGAAGTGCAACAAGAAGATTGTGAAAATATTTTTGTAATTTTCAATACTGAGATTGTTGGAGTGGGAAGGATAGAAAATAATCTATTACAATTGAAAACATATTTATATGGTTAAGGGTGGGATTTATGATAAAATTTGGTCCAGCAGGAAACTGCAAAACCTTTTATGATGAAGGATATAAGAGAACATTAGAAGCTCCTAAATGGCTGAAAGAAAAGGGTTTAGATGCCTACGAATACTCTTTTGGCAGAGGTATTTTGTTGTCAGATGAAATGTCGAAAAGCATCGGTGAAGAATGTGCAAAATATGGCGTGGAGATAAGTGTACATGCTCCATACTTTATAAACTTTGCAAATCCCAGTGACGAAGAGGTTGAAAAGAGTTACGCGTACGTCATAAATAGTTTAAAAAAGCTCCGTTTGTTGGGTGGTAACAGACTAGTTGTACACACTGCATCTTGTGGAAAATCTGCCAGAGAAGATGCCATAAAGTTGGTATACAAAAGGTTAGAGATTTTGAAAAATAAAATAATCGAAAACGGCTTCGGAGATATGTGGATATGTCTGGAAACGATGGGAAAATCGGCTCAGATAGGGACTTATGAAGAGATAATTGATATGTGTAAAGTATATGATAAGTTCATGCCTACCTTCGACTTCGGTCATATAAATGCTCTAACAAATGGCGGTCTTAGAAGTAAAGAAGACTATGCAAAGATACTAGATTATTTAGCAAAAATCTTGCCTGACGAGCGGTCGAAAAATATACATGTCCATTTTAGCAAGATTGAGTATGCTGGTAAAGGTGAGATTAGACATCTTACATTAGAAGATGACAAGTACGGACCAGAGTTTGAACCTCTTGCCCAGCTTCTTAAAGAGAGAAATATATCAGGGGTAATTATCTCAGAGTCAAAAGAATATATGGCTCGAGATGCTATAATTTTACAAGACATTTACAAGAACTCCTAAATATAGTAGTTATACAAAAAACGACTAAATGTAAATTTTTAGTTGTTTTTTTTGGCTTTTATATATGATAAAACTTTGTCTCTGTAAATATATTACTCTAAAGGAGTTGCTATGTTGCAGAATCTATTGCCAAATATTTTGTATGAAGCTATTAAACATGTGCCTTATGAAAGCCTGAATGAGATTCGTCTCAGGATAGGTAAGCCTGTTGTTGTAAATGTACAAGGCGAAAACATGTATTTGTGTGAAAGTGGTGTGAGTACAGAGAGAGATAACGCTTTGATATGTAAAACGATCTACATAGATAAAATTCTTTTACAGGCTAGCAATAACTCCTTATACACTATCAACGACCAGCTGGTAAAGGGGTTTATCAGCATTAAAGGTGGCGTGAGGATTGGGGTTGCGGGAGATGTTGTAACTGCTGAAGGCAACGTCCGCACTGTGAAAAATATATCCTCGTTAAATATAAGAATTCCACACGATATCAAGAATTGTAGTCTTAATTCGTATCTGCATTTAGTAAAAGACGGACAAGTACATAACACGCTTATTGTATCTGCTCCTGGTGCGGGAAAAACTACTTTCTTACGTGATTTAGCTGTGCAGATAGGTAAACGAGAAAAAAATTTGAACCTGCTGATTGTCGATGAGAGAAGTGAAATTAGTGGGTGTGGTTTGGAAGGTGGGCTTGACGTCGGCGAGAGTACGGATATATACACAAATTGTACGAAAACGTATGCGTTTGAGAACGGTATAAGAAGCATGAAACCAGACGTGATTTTGACTGACGAAATTAATTTGGACAAAGATCTAGTGGCAATCGAAAACGCCATGACCAGTGGTGTCAAGGTAATAGCGAGTATCCATGCTCACGGAATACAGGATTTAAAAAATAAGAAAAGTTTTTCACATATCCTGAACTCTCGACTCTTTACAAGGTTTGTTGTTCTAACTTGTGACAACGGTCCAGGAACTTTACAGGGGATATACAACGAAAATTTGAGTTGTATATATTGCTGATATGAAAGTATTTTTGTTGCTATCCGTTGCGGGGTTAATTACATACATAGGCTGGGCGTTCAGTCATTATTACAAGAAAAGAGCGTTGTTTTTTGAAGACCTCATCCAGTTTTGCAACGTTTTTGAGAATGATCTAAAATTTAGTCGGAATACAATAGCTAACGTTGTTAAACAGAATATAAAGTTATTTCATAAACCCTTCGCTGATACCTTAGAAAACTATTTTACTAAGCAAATGCCAGTTAATAGTATGTTGTTGAAAGAGCATGAAAATGTTCTGCTAAATCAGTTTTTCGGTTCTTTAGGCAAGAGCGATGAAGAGGGCGAGGTTAGAAACTTAAATAATTATAAGATTGAGTTTGTTAGGATTAAAGAGAAAACCTCTAGCGATAATATCAGGTTTGGGTCGCTGAGTTTAAAGATGGGTGCGATAGTTGGAGCGTTAGTTTTTGTGGTGTTTATTTAAGGAGGGTGCATGGATATTGACTTAATTTTTAAAATAGCTGCGGTTGGGATTTTAACAGCTGTCGTCGCACAGGTGCTGAAGTATGCAGGCAAAGACGAGATTGCCACTTTAACTACTCTGGCGGGAGTAATAATAGTCTTGTTCATGGTGGTTAACATGATAAGTAATTTGTTTGAGACGGTGAAGTCGTTGTTCTCCTTATATTAAGCTCACGGAGGAAAAATGGAATTATTAAAAATTGTAGGAGTGGGTGTAATTATTAGTCTTACAATAGTCATTGTGCGACAAGTAAAACCTGAGTTTTCAGCCATAATGACTGTGCTTGGTAGCTGTTTAATGTTGGCCTACTGTCTACAATTCATCGCTATTCCCGTGTCTGAGTTAAGTGCCATAATGAATAGAACTGGAATCAATAACGAGCTTTTTTCTATTATTATAAAAATTGTAGGAGTGGGATACCTCATCGAATTTGGTGCAAGTATCTGTGCGGATACCGGTAATTCTGCTATAGCGGACAAGGTTATACTCGGAGGCAAACTACTTATTTTAATACTGGCTATACCAATCTTTTCGTCAATATTTAACATCGTGTTAGGGTTAATTCCATGAGCAGAAGATTATGTTGTGTATGGCACAGAAAAAATAGATTCAAAACTATATTATTATTAGCTACACTATTATTTTTGATGGTACTGCTAGTGATGCCTAGACGGTCTTCATACGCAGCGCAAGACACGGCTAACGCTGAAAACGACCTGCTGAGTTCTATAACGACACAGATGAAAAATCTGGACTTCAGCAACGTGGAAAGAGTGTTGTCGAATATAGACGAGGATTTCGATATTTTTGGAGGTAGCTTTAAAGATAAGATATCGCAGATTGTTTCCGGACAGTATTTTGACGATTATTCCTCTATCTTTGAGGTTGTTTTAGATTTAGTATTTGACGGAATCTCAGCTGCCATACCGATGTTCATGACGATAATCGCAGTAGCCATACTGTTTAATATAATATCAAGTGCCAGAGGGCAGAAAAGCGAAGGCGTGTCCAACATAGTCTATTTCGCCACTTATTCGATAGTCATACTTTTGATGGTGACTGTGCTTACTAAAATCACTGTTATGACAACAGTTACTGTATCCTCTATGAAGACGCAGATGGACGTCATATTTCCGCTCTTGCTGACTCTCCTTACTGCTGTCGGCGGAGTGGCATCGGTTGGTGTGTACAAGCCGATAGTGTCGATCTTAAGCAGTGGCGTGGCGACGATATTTAACACTGTTCTGTTACCTATATTTGTCATTTCTTTTATTTTTCTCGTTATCGGAAACCTCTCTCCCAACATAAAACTCGGGAAGTTTTCCGCCTTTTTATCTAGCTGTTTCAAGTGGATAGTAGGCTTTGTATTTACATTGTTCAGTGCATTTCTAGCTATACAGGGGATAAGTGCCGGAAAGTTTGATGGGGTAAGCGTAAAAGCGACTAAGTTCGCGGTGAAAAGTTATATACCTATACTGGGCGGATATTTGAGCGAGGGTTTGGACTTTATATTACTGAGTTCTGTTCTTATAAAAAATGCTATCGGTGTGGGCGGGCTGTTATTAATATTGATAACTGTAGTTGCTCCAGTTATAAATATTGTTGTGTTCAAGCTAGGATTGCAGCTCACGGCAGCGGTGATAGAACCGATAGGAGACGGTCGCATAAGCAATTTTGTAAGCGATTGTGCAAAGATATTAGTTTATCCAGTTGTAATTATTCTTGGGATTGCATTTATGTATCTTATAAGTGTGGGGCTTATAATGTGTACTGCGAATGTGGTTTAAGGAGGTTGGGATGTCGGGATGGTTGCTAGGAATTGTGGGGGTAGTGTTCGCTGGGGTGATAATTGAAACAATAATGCCTACCGGTAAAACCAAAGATATTATAAGATGTGTTTTTGCGATATTTACTGTATACGTGATAATTTCTCCTTTGCCTCAGTTATTTTCTAAAGACTTTACTCTTAATACAGAAACGGCTAGTACAGAAATTGATACGGGATACTTGTACAAAAATAACCAGCAGATAGTTTCTGCCGCAGAGAAAGAGCTGAAAAACAGGATAGAAGAAGTCGGTTATTGCGGTGTAAATGTCGTAATTTGGGCTAATTTGTTTGCTAGTCCAATTACAATACAAAAAGTTTATATCGACTTAACCAATGTTGTTCTAAGTGAAGAAGTAAAACATATAAATAAGTATAGTACATTAACAGACTTGGTGTTGCAGTATGTTGATGTGGAAAAGGAGGATATAATCTTCTATGGATAGTAAAAGCAATGAATTAGGAAGCGTTGAAATTACAAATCTAAAAGAGAAAGAATATGCTTCTGTTTCCAATCCTGCAAAAGATGAAAAGCAACACGTTACAAAAGAAGGACAAACAAAACTAAAAACTTCCCTTCTATCTAAAGATTGGTACAAAAAGTTTGCCTCGGTAAAAGGTATTAAACTGATTATTCCCATTATACTTCTCTGTGTTCTAGGCGTTGTGTACATCTCATTAACACAGAAAAAATCTTCAACCGAGTCGTCGGAAGTTTCGGTGGGGAACTATCTCACAGCCACTTCGTACGTAGAGCATTTGGAAGCCCGTCTGGCGAAGGTTTTATCCAACGTCAAAGGTGCTGGCAATGTCAGTGTTATGGTAACTATCAAAAGCGGACCTGAGCTGGTATACGCAACTAATACCAATACCAAAACAAATACTGTTAGTACAGGCTCGTCTACTACTACTGATACAAATATCGTTGCAGAGCCTATAATAGTTTCAAAAAATGGCGAGTCTAATCTATTGGTGCTTATGGAGAAAATGCCAGATATAAAGGGGGTGATAGTGGTTTGTTCGGGGGCGGTCGATACTCGTGTCAGACTTGATTTACTGCAGGCCGTACAAACATTGTTAGATGTATCTAGCAGTGACATACAAATAATTACAGGCATTTAAAGGAGGATAATAAAATGCTATCTAAAAAGAAAAAAGTATTTATAATATTAGGGTTTTCGTTATTATTGATTGCTACTGGAGTGTTGAACATAGTACTTAATAAAAACCTACTAACATCTGCAAAAGATGACGGCACAACTGTTACTGTAGGAAACTTCTTTTCTACTTATAGAACAGACAGAACCGAAACTAGAGAGCAAGAAATCTTATATTTAGATGCTATCATTGCTAGTGCAAGTTCCAGTGCAGAAGCTATAACCAAAGCAGAAACTAAGAGACAAGATTTAATAGAGCTTATGGATGCTGAACTTATTATAGAAGGGCTTATTAAAGCAAAAGGGTTTGGTGATGCCATAGTTTCAACTTCAAGTAGTGCAATAAACGTAATAATAAAAAGTGCAGAATTAACTGTTGCAGAAGTTGCTCAGATAGTGGATATAATCCAATCTCAAACAGCTTATACGCTAGACAATATGAAGATTATTCCAGTTGCATAATCGTATTTATCGTATAATAAAATAAAAAGTCGATGATAAAATCGGCTTTTATTTTTGTGTAATGAGGTAAAAAACAAGATTTCTTTACGCATATATTAATTGCTAAATGGCTAGCGGTGTGGTATACTACGTCTAGTATTTATAGTCATCTTTAATTTGGGAGATGTGCAATAAAACGTCTAAATATGTAACATTATAGAGGTATTATATGTACGTAGAAAATAACATAACGTCTAGAGGAACAAAAGGAAAGGTTACTTATAACAGACATATTATTTTGTCAGTTATTAATTTGGCGACCAAAGAGATCGCTGGTATAAGTGGGTTACGTACTGACTTTGGTTCTGCTATGAAAAAGTGGTTTAGTAACAATTATTATGAAGGTGTTAAAATAACTAATACAGAAACTTCTATGACGGTAGATATATATACTAACGTTTTTTACGGATACAATGTATCAGAGATTTCTTATCGGGTACAGGAAAATATAAAGAACAGTTTGTCGTCTATGATTGATGTTAAGATAAATAAAATAAACGTACATGTGTTGGGTGTGGACTTCCCTAAGGAAGATGTTGAAATAAATTAGAAGGTAATATGAGTAGAAAAAAATCGAGAGAAACTTTATTTACAATGGTCTTTGAACTATGTTTCCATTCTTCTGAAGAAATTGATGAAGAATTTTTTTCTTTACATGAGCTAGATGAGGAAAATAAAAAGTTTGTACTGTCTATGTATGAAGGGATAAAAGAGAACTTTTCTGCTATCACGGATATCGTGTCTAAAAATCTAAAAGATTATACAGTAGACAGGATTTTTAAAATTGATTTGGCCATACTGATAACGGCTATATATGAAATAAAATACTATCAGAAAACACCGGTTAACGTCGTTATTAACGAAGCCGTTGAACTTGCTAAAAAATATTCAACAGAAAAAAGCTATGGCTTCGTAAATGGGGTTCTAGCAAGTGTTGTAAAAAATTAATAAGGATTTGAAGGCTTAATGAGTGAAAACTATATTTCTGTATCGCAAATAAGTAACTATATCAAGAAAATATTCGAGGCAGAGGCTTTGCTTCAGGGTGTGTGTGTTTATGGAGAAATTAGTAGTTTTAATATATCGGGCGGTAACGCTTATTTTACGTTGAAAGACGAAAATGCTCTTATGAACTGTGTTATGTTTGGTATACGCGCGGGCGTTCCTAAAATAGGGGACGTCATTTTGGCGTTCGGTTCTGTCCAGTACTATGCAAAAGGTGGAAGGTTGACTTTCAATGTTTCGCGTATACAGCCGTATGGCAAAGGAGTGTTATACGAAAACTTCCTGAAATTAAAACAAAATTTAGAAGAAAGAGGGTTTTTTGATCCGGCTCACAAAAAAGCTATACCGTCTTTCGTAAGAAGGATTGGTGTTGTAACCAGCGCTACGGGAGCGGTTATACAGGATATACGAGATGTAACGACCCGCAGGAACGATACTGTAGACATCGTTCTCTATCCGGTCAAGGTTCAAGGGTTAGGAGCTGAGCAGGAGATTGCCAGAGCAATTAATTTTTTCAGCGAGTATCAAGATATAGACTGTGTTATAGTGGCTCGTGGAGGCGGTAGTATAGAAGATTTGCAGCCATTTAACACTGAGGTGGTCGCGGTAGCCACGTATAACTGTAAAAAGCCTATAGTCAGCGCAGTAGGACATGAAACTGATTTCACAATCATAGACTTCGTATCAGATTTGCGAGCTCCTACACCGTCAGCTGCGGCGGAATTAGTGGTATGGAAAAAAGAAGATTTCAAGCAGTCAATACTATCACATGTGCGTGCTATGCAAAATCGAGTGGAGAGCATGTATTCAGATAATAGCAATAAGGTTTCGGGAATGTTTATGAGGATTGAGAGAGTGGTGTCGGAGAGGTTGTCGCATTCAGGCTTTGAGATAAAAAATCTATTTGAAAGGCTTTTCAATGTTGTTAGTAATAAAGTGATAAGCGTAGAAAATAATGTGGTAAACATGCTATCGGGATTAAATATGTTGCACCCTCATAATGTATTAGATAGAGGTTATGCTATTATAAATAGGGGTAATGAGGGGATATCGGGCGTAAGTGAGCTGAAAGAAAAAGATATTATAAATGTATATATGAGAGATGGAAGTTTAGAGGCGGGCGTTTTAAAAATTATAAAGAAGGGGGAGTAGTTATATGTTGGAAGAGGGATTAGAAAAATTAAAAAAGATACTAGAGAAATTAGAGTCTGGTAAACTAGGTTTGGATGAGAGCATTTCTTTGTTTGAAGAGGGTGCGGCTATTGCAAAGAAAAGTTTGCAAGAACTTGAAAAGAGTAAAGGCAAATTAAAAACTATTAAAAAAGAGATAGATTCTTTCGTCGAGGTAGAACAAAGCGGCAACGAATAATCTTTTACTGTAATATTTTACACGAATAAAACTATTATATTTATGATAAAAAGAAGAGGATGTGTCCATCTCTCTTTCTTTTTTATCCAAATTACTATTTATCGGGGCTCGAAACATGCACGTAAAATGTCGCTTTATGTAGCCATTATTTACCTCTGTATAAACATACATTATTTTTATGCAATGGCAATTCTATATTTATAACAGGTATTGTATAAGTATAAAAACTTTTATGTATAAATATACAAAAAGCACTTGCATATTTATAAATGTTATTGTATAATGTGATTGCGTCTTACAAATAAATATACATTTTTATCAAGGAGAAAGTACATGGCTAGAAACTCACGTCAATCTAAAATATTAGAATTAATTTCAGTAAATGAGATCGAAACGCAGGAAGATTTGGTCTCTGCATTAAAAAAATCTGGGTTCAATATTACTCAAGCGACTATCAGTCGTGACATTAAGGAACTAGGGTTAATTAAGGTTCTTACGGATAGTAAAAAATATAAGTATGCTGTTATTACTTCTTCTGTACAGACGGTTTCTAATAAGTGTATGAATATATTTAAAGAGTGTGTTATTTCCATCAAAAATGCTATGAACCTTGTAGTTGTAAAAACGCTCAAAGGTTGCGGTGGAATGGTGGCTGGATTTATAGATCAGTTATCGTATTCAAACGTTTTGGGTTGTACATATGGTGATGACACTGTGATGATCATCTCAAATGATGTTGAAGATGCCTATATGGTGCAGGAAAAATTAACATCAATCTTAAGTTAGTTAAACGGGAAGAAAGCAACAGTTTTGATTGTTGTTTTTTTTATCTTTTGGTATAATAATCGTGGTTTAGAAGGAGTTTATGTTAAAGAGTTTATTTATTGAGAATATAGCATTAATTGAAAAGCTAGAGGTTTCTTTCGGGGATAAGTTTAATATACTGACGGGAGAAACGGGAGCTGGAAAGAGCATTATTATTGACTCTTTAAATTTTGTTTTGGGAGAGCGTGCTGACAAATCGCTCATAAAGAACGGCAAGGAGTATGCTAAGGTAGAGGCTATATTTACCTTCTCCACTATCTATGACTGGATTAAAGAGTTTTGTTTATCTATAAACGTTGAGCCGGAGGAAACTCTAATACTTAACAGATACATGAGTTTTTCGGGAAAAAATGAGTGCAAGGTGAATGGAAAAATAATCACGCTAGGCATGTTAAAATCGCTGACTAAGCACTTTGTAGATGTACTTGGGCAGCACGATCATCAGACGTTATTAGATGTAAAGAGTCATATAAGATTGTTAGACAGTATAAAACCAAGTGAGATTAGCTTGTTAAAACAGGGAATATCTGAGTGTTTAGATGGGATACATGAAATAAACGCAAAGGTAAAGAAACTAGGTGGAAATGAAAGCGAGAGGGCCAGAGAGATAGCTATTTTACAGCATGAGATAGCTGAAATTGAAAGTTCTGACATTAGTGAACAGGACGAGGAAGAAACACTATCTCGACGTAAATTACTCCAGCACTCTCAAAAAATTAGTACCGCAATTTCTGAGACACTAGAGCACTTGAGTGAGGGGAATTTTAACGTATTAGGTAATTTACATCAATCAGAAAAGCAACTGATGAATATCTCAGAAGTATTTGATGATGCTTCTAAGTTGATAGATAGAATTGCCACGATACGATATGAATCACAGGACATTGTCGAAACCTTGAAAGAAGTGTTGTCCGGTCTGGAGTATTCCGAACAAGAGCTGAATGATATTGAAGCAAGAATTGATGTGTACAGCGAGCTGAAGAGAAAGTTTGGACATGGTGTCAAAAATATTCTTACGTATCTAAATAGCAGTAAGGAAAAGCTCTATCTTCTTCAGAATTGTGAACAGGAACTGGCAATTTTAAATATAGAAAAAAATAAGTTGTTGGAATTGTTATTGAAGGAGGCGCAAAAACTTACTGCATTGCGTAAGCAGGTGGCTTCCTACGTTGAACAAAAAATTGCTCAAGAGCTACAAGAACTCGGTATGAAGAAGGCAACTTTTGCGGTTGTATTCGCTGGAGATTACTCTTTATCTAACATTGAGAATGTTTGCACAACAGATGGGGCAGATGAAGTCGAATTCATGTTTAGTGCTAACTTAGGAGAACCTGTGAAACCGCTGGCGAAGATAATATCTGGTGGAGAGATGAGCAGGTTTATGTTGGCTTTCAAGTGTGTTGTGGAGACTGAGCAGGAAAAGACCTTCGTATTCGATGAAATTGATGCCGGTATAGGTGGAGATGTAGGAAATATAGTCGCTAGAAAGTTATCTAAGATAAGTAGGAACAATCAGGTGTTATGCGTTACTCACCTTGCTCAGATTGCGTCGTATGCGGATTCTCATTTTAAAATAGAGAAAATTGAACGAGAGGGTAAGACATTATCGACGCTTACATTGTTAAATAAGTCGGGAGAGATTACAGAAATTGCACGTATGTTAGGTGGTAAAAGCGGAGAATTGGCACTTATGCATGCGAAACAAATGAAAGAAGATGTGCTAAAAATATAAGAGTATAAAAGTGACAGAGAAATTCTGTCATTTTTTTCCATATGCTCTTGTGCGAAAGAGAGGTATATTATTTCTATTTATAAAGAAAATAGAAGTACAGGAGTACATATGCGTTTATTGAAAAAAATAAATTATCCCGTGATGCTTTTTTGTATGATTTTTTTTGTGCTTATATGTGTATGTGTTCCATATAATTTTATAACACACATTTTTACTTCCTCTGTTATATCTCAAGATGAAATGTTTTCCTTATACAATAGAAACAATATTTTTTTCAGTACGGAATTTAGTAAAGTTTCAGCTGAAGATAATAACAAAGATATCGATGAATATGTGGCAAAATTCAAACTTTTTGACATGTTCACAATAAAATCTCTCAAAATTAAGGTGCTAACAGAAGAAGTTATGCCGGGTGGTAATTGTATCGGCATCTCTCTGAATAGCAAGGGTATTGTGTTGATTGGTAGTAACTTTGTTATAACCAAAAATGGGACAGCAAATCCGTTATCTACGTCTGAGCTAAGTATCGGTGACATTATTGTAGAAATCAATAATGTGCAGGTAAATAATGTGCAGGACATAACGTCTGCCTTGGCGGAGAACAAAGGGGAGGAGGTAAAAGTTAAATACAAACGATCGGGCAAAGAGTGTTACACAACTATTACTCCAGCTTTAGATTTTCAAACCAATACATACAAACTAGGATTGTGGGTGAGAGATAACGCTCTAGGGATAGGCACGTTGACATTCGTTAAGAGTGATTTACGGTTTGGTTCCTTAGGACATCCAATAAATGACGCTGATACAAAAGAGTGTTTTGATGTTATCGATGGTGAAGTTTATAACAGTAGTGTAGTGGGCATCAAGAAAGGAATGAAGGGTGTTCCGGGAGAGCTGGTGGGACTATTCATGCTTGGCAATAGTATTCAGGGTAGCATCGATAAAAACTCTGAGAACGGGGTATTTGGATATATTAATAAGAGTAGCTCGCTGCTCGAAGATAAAAAATATTTATCGGTGGGCGGTAGGATGACAGCTAAGCCGGGTAAAGCTCAAATTTTGAGTTGTATTGACGGAGAGAATATTGATGTGTATGATATCGAAATTATGAAAACTTATAACCAAAAAGCTAATACAGAAAAAAATATGGTGATAAAGATAACAGACAAGCGGTTGCTAGAAAAAACGGGAGGAATAGTTCAGGGCATGAGCGGTAGTCCGATTATCCAGAATGGGAAAATCATTGGTGCTGTTACACATGTATTCATCAATGATCCAACAAAAGGATTTGGTCTTTATTTAGACTGGATGTTGGCGGAATAAACCAAAAAATACCATAAAATAATATCCTTTTATACAGGTAATTAATTGCAAAAAATATGTATGTACGTTATAATAAAATATCACGTTTGAAGGATGTTTTATGATTAGCATTTTACGGTCATTACAAGGTATAGATATATTAGCAGCAGGTATAGCTCTTATTGTTGTTTTGATTTTTTCATTCTCTCTACACGAGTTTGGACATGCTTTCATGGCGTACAAACAAGGAGATTATACTCCAAAAGCTATGGGTAGGTTAACCATCAATCCTTTGAAGCACATGGATCCTATCGGATTTTTAAGTGTCATTTTGTTTGGGTTCGGTTGGGCAAAACCAGTAGAAGTGAATCCTCTACGTTTCAGAAAGTATAAAACGGGCACTGTACTGGTATCTCTAGCTGGGGTCACGATTAACCTTATCTTGGCATTTATCGGATATGCTTTCTTCCTACTGTGTATTAAATATCTGGGGAACCAAGTCAATTTCTTTGTTACGTTGCTAGTATACACTACGTGGTTTATGTACTCCATAAACATTTCTTTGTTTGTGTTTAACTTGTTACCAATTTATCCATTGGACGGGTTTAGGATAGTAGAAGCATTGACTAAGTACGGGAATAAATTTGTTGAGTTTATGAGGAAGTATGGAACGTACGTGTTATTGGCTTTTGTGTTCATCGGCGGGTTCTTTTTCCAACATATTATAAGTTTTGTGGGAGCTCCGATACGACTGTTTTGGGGCTGGGTCATTGGGGTGTAGTATGGAAGAAGCATTAGAAGATAACAAATTTAATTTTAGATTAGAAAATTTTGAAGGTCCATTGGACTATCTTTTGCACCTTATAAAGCAGAATAAGATGGAAATAGAAAATATACAATTGGCTTTAATTACTGAACAATATTTGGAGAGTATAGCAAATTTGCAAAAGTTGGACTTGGAAAAAGCTGGAGAATTTATCGAGGTTGCTGCGACATTAATTGAGATAAAAAGTAAAGCGTTGTTGCCTAAAATCGTGGCGTATATAGAGGAAGAGGACAGTGAAGCTCTACTACTGCAGCGTCTACAGGAATATAAATTACTGAAAGAAAGTAGCTTTAAACTAAAAGAGTTAGAGAATCTAGGAAGATACTATAAATCTCCAGATGATGCTGCAAATAAGTATAGAGTTGTAATAAAAGACATGAGTTTGGATTTGTTGCTAGATGCTTTTGCAAAGATTATGTACAGAGTAAATAAAGCACAGGAAGTAGTTCCGCCTAAGGAAATTGCTAAAGAAAAGTTTACTATTGTCGAGAAAATAGTGACGATTAAACAAAATTTGTTAGTACATAAAAGAGTTATGTTTAGTAAATTATTCGAAGAAAGTACAACAAGAGATGAAGTCATCACGACATTTTTAGCGTTGTTAGAGCTATTGAAGTTACAAGAAATAAAAGTTTTTCAGGACACAACGTTTAACGATATTGAGATAGTGAAGGTGGTAAGTTAATGGAAAATTTAGATAAAATTATAGAATCAATTTTGTTTGTTGCGGGAGAAGGCGTGGAGATTGCTGATATAGCTGAAAAACTTCAGGTCGATTTGTCCGAGATAGAAAATGTTGTAGAAAAGATGAAAGTAGATAGAGTTAATTCCGGAATACAGCTAATACAATATAAAAATAAGATACAGTTATGCTCTAATCCAGAACTCGCTTCTTTTGTTGAAGAAGTATTAAACCCTATCAAAGAGAAGCAGCTAACAAGAGCTGTTCTTGAGGTAGCAGCTATTATCGCATACAAACAGCCAATTACGAGATTAGAGATTGAGAATGTGAGGGGAGTAAACAGCGATTATGCGGTTAACTGTCTAATAGATAACAATTTGATAGAGTCCGTTGGTCGAAAAGATGCTATAGGTAAGCCGTTGCTTTATGCAACTACTGAGAATTTCTTAAAGAAATTTGCGTTGGAAAGTATCGCTGAGTTGCCTGATTATGAAGATGTGTTATCTCGTATAGCTGTAATTGAGCAGCCAAAAAACAACAGTTTATTGAATTTTGAAGATTATTCTGAAAAAGATGAGTTGTTGGAAACAAAAGAAGAAGAGGTGGAAACAATACAAAAAGAGATTATTTCCGAAAGTAATGACGAGGTTGAATTCTCTCAGGATTACATTAAAAGTTTATTTAAAAAAGACAACAAATCTTCTTATGACCCAGATGATGCAGTCGATGTCTTAGGGAAGATACTGGGAAAGGTTAGTGACTGTGACGAAAATGAAGATGTAATATCTTAAAAAGACTGGAAACTTATCCAGTTTTTTTCTGTTCATATACATGAAAAAATATCAATGGCAGATACTATAACTATGGAAGCAAGTCTTTACATAACAGTTATAGTTATTTTATTATTTACCGCAAGTATACAGATTAACATATATCTGGACTACGATATTTTCGAGAATTGTGGAAATATTTCACTAACAATTTTTCATATCATTCCTATCTTGCGCAGACAAATATCAATACAAAATGGATACATTTTATTGATCAGTAAAAAAAGAATACGAAAGGTTAAGTTGGATATAAATGATAAGAGCGTGCATTTGGTAAGGGAACTAAACAACCACATGAAAAGTAAGATATATACCACTAAATTAGCGACTGACTTCTATATAGGTTGTCAGAATCCACAGATATGCTCGCTGATAGCAGGATATATAAATGTGATAGAAGGAATGCTTTTTGCAAAGATTAAAGCAAGAGAAGTAGACACCGACGTGTCGAAGAATATAAACATAAGTTATACCCAAGATAAGATTATGTTTCTGTTTGATTACAGATTTGTGGCTACGATATTTGACTATATATGGTCATTGTGGGTAGCTCTCTACAGAGTAAGAAGGAGGTTTAAACATGTCGAAAAATAATAATCATGAAGAAAATATTGATGAAATAATAAATTCTGCAATGCAAAATTTAAAAGAGGTTGTTGATTCAAACACAATAATAGGTAAGCCTATCAAGGCATCTAGGGACGTGACTGTGCTGACGGTTACTAAAATTAATGTGGGGTTTGTTGCTGGGGGCGGACAGCTGAATAGTAAAATCAAAAGTCAAAAGCAATTACCTTTTTCAGGAGGTAGTGGGGCAGGATTTAATGTCACTCCTGTGGGGCTAATTACTATCTCGCGTGGAGAGGTTAAGTTCGTTCCTATCGAACAGATTAACGCAACAAGTGAATTAGTAACGTTAACAAATAAGATATTTAGTAAAGTTATGGATAGTTTCAAAGGTGGTAACGATGATGATGTTAACTAAGTATTTCAATTGGATATTATTATTTTTCATAATAATTCTGTTGGCGTTAATTCCTAACAACAATATTTTTATTCACGCAGAGGTTTTTCCTGATGAAAACAACCAAGATATATGGATTCCGTTCGGTGAGGAAGATTTTTTCGAGATCTATTCAAATTCGGTACAGTTATTAGCTCCAGCTAGAAGCATGGTCGCAATTTGTGGTGAAACTAACGATGTGTTATCAGGATACAACGAACACGAAAAATTAGCGATGGCATCAACAACTAAGATCATAACCGCAATTCTGGCAATAGAAAATACAGATAATATCAACGAAATTGTTGCTGTAGATGATGCTTCAGTGGGCATAGAGGGGACAAGCATATATCTAAGAAAGGGTGAAAAGCTCCCGCTGATAGATTTGCTTTACGGCTTAATATTGGCATCGGGTAACGATTCTGCAGTTGCAATAGCGTGCCATATAGGAGGGACGGAAGAAAAGTTTGTGGATATGATGAACGAGTTTGTAGCACGTATAGGCGCTAAAAATACTCACTTAGTCAACTCTCATGGGTTGGATGCGCCTACTCATTATACTACCGCTTACGACCTCGCTGTCATAACAAGCTATGCTCTAAAGAATGATATTTTTAAAGAAATAGCATCTACAAAGACTAAGACTATACAGGGTAACGAAGTTCAAGAAGCTCGTTATCTGAGAAATAAAAATAAGCTGTTGTTTAGCCGTGATGACTGTATAGGTGTAAAGACCGGTTTCACGGATAATGCAGGGCGATGTCTAGTTAACGCGTGTGAAAGAGATGGTTTTACCGTTGTTAGTGTAGTGCTAAACTGCGGGCCTATGTTTGAGGAATGCGACAGGGTTACTAATTATGTTTATAACAATTACATGCTGAAAACCTTTGTTGCGCCTTATAATTATGTGGGTACTGTAGAAGTCGTAGGTGGAGAAAAAAGAAGTATCGATGTTATTTCTATAAAGAAGTATGAGATACCTGTTAAAAAGAGTGACCTAGAACATTACCGAGTAATTTATGATTTACCAAAACAAATCAACGCTCCCGTTGTGAACAACCAAGAAATCGGCAAGGTAGTTGTATCGTACAAGGATGAAGCGATATACGAGCAGTCGTTGTTCAGTATACAGGATGTTAAGAATATAGACATGAAATATTACATCGATAATATCATCGAAAAATGGTTCTAGACAGCTAATTTATTTGCTAAAAATGTTTAATTATAATAAAATATAGTCATGAGAATAAATAAGTTTTTAGCCAATTGTGGCATAGATAGTAGACGCAAGGTGGAGAAATTAATCCTAGATCGCTTAGTTTCTGTCAACGGAGAAGTCATATCTAACCTAGCCACTGAAGTTTCGGAAGAAGATATTGTACAGGTTGCTGGTAGGCAGGTTTATTACAATACCAAAAAAATATATATCATGTTAAACAAACCGAAAGGGTACGTGACAACTGTATCTGACCAGTTTAACCGTCCAACTGTATTACATCTTGTGGATTCATTTAACACAAGGCTTTTTCCTGTGGGGCGTCTCGATTATGATAGTAGAGGATTATTGATATTAACAAATGACGGTGATTTCGCTAATAAAATGATTCATCCTAGCAAAAAAGTTGCAAAAACATACGAGGTTATAACAAAGAAAGATATTTCTATCAGCAACATGAAAAAATTGCAGAGTGGGGTAGAGATAGACGGTAAAAAGACTGCTCCTTGTAAGTTGGTAAAACTAGGTGTGCTGGACAGATTTTTCTTGTTCAAGATAACAATCATCGAAGGGCGTAATAGACAGGTGCGAAAGATGTTTGAGAGTATAGAAAATGAGGTGCTGGAGTTAAAAAGAACCAAAATAGGTAAGTTAGAGTTAGGAAATCTGAAAGAAGGAAAGTTTAGACATCTTAACGAAAATGAAATCGCTTTATTATTACAGTAAGGAGAAAAGATATGTTAACAATTGCTATAGATGGTCCAGCTGGTTCGGGGAAGAGTTCAGCTGCGGCGGGATTGGCTAAATTGCTCGGGATTAACCATTTCAATACGGGAGTGATGTATCGAGGATTTGCTTATCTTCTATTAAGTAAGGGGATTTCTGATACAGATATGCCAGCTATTCTTGCAGAGTTAAAGGATTTACGAATTGACGTAGATTTTATTGCGGACTCAAAACAGGTAACATCCATCAACGGAAGACCGTTGCATAACGAAGTTTATAGTGAACAGGTTACAAAAATGGTGGCGCTGATTAGCCATATTCCAGCTGTTCGAGAGTTTATGAAGAAAAAACAGTTAGAGGTTGCGAAAAATTATGATGTTATTGTAGAGGGCAGAGATATCACGAGTTACGTGCTTCCAAACGCAAAATATAAATTTTTTGTAACGGCGTCATTAGAAACTCGAGCAAGACGTGACATGGAAAAGGTTAACAAAAATGGTGGAAAAGTAACTTATAAACAGGCGCTTGCGAGTGTGATGGAGAGAGATAATAAAGACACTCACCGTGAAGTTGGTGCGTTAAAACTAACTAAAGATGCCATTTATATAAACACAGATAAATACTCTGTTGACGAAGTGGTTGCAATAATGTATAGTCATATCAAAGAACGTCCGCATGGTATAATATTTTAGAGGGAAAAGATGCTGTTAATATTAATAAAGATAATTTTTTGTATACCATTTATGATAGTTTTTCCTACTAGGGTTATAGGCGTAAAAAACCTACCTAGGAAAGGTAGATTTATTTTGTCATGTAATCATCAGTCAATGGTCGACGTGGTGATCATAGCACTAATAAGCCCGCGTAACTACAAGTTTATGGCCAAGGATAGTTTATTTAAAAACAAGTTTGTTTCTTGGTTTTTGACTTCGCTAGGGGCTTATCCTGTATCAAGAGGTAAGGCAGACATCATCGCTGTGAAAAATACACTAAAGTTTCTAAAGGAAGAGAGAGCCATTTGTTTATTCCCTGAGGGAACACGTATGAAACAAGACGAAATGGGTGAATTAAAAGACGGTATTGCATTGTTTGCCAGTAAAACATCATCGCCTATTGTTCCGGCGTATTTTGTTAAAAAGACCAAGGCGTTTAGATTAAATATCTTGTCTATTGGAGAAGCGTTTTACGTTACGGATATTGTGGATAAACTCGACAAAGAGAATATAAAAGAAGTTAGTAAAAGTATATCTAACAAAATGAAAGTTTTACAAAAAGATTATTACCATAATAAAATAGGGAAGGCTGTACTGAGAAAAACGAGGCAGGCGAAGGTGCATTAAAAAAGTATCGCTGTAACGATACTTTTATATAATTACTTGTTGATCAGGTTAATACCTGATTTTTTTGTCTCGGAACTGTAACATTAGCGAGTATTCCTTGACGATACTTCTTATTATCTGTTAAATAGATTATTAACTAATCCTTTTCCTCTTCCGAAAAGACTTCTCTTTTTGTGGTTAGCTGCGTCCATAACTAATGCAATTGAAATTGCTCGTAGTATTTCTTTCTGGTCATCTACGTGTACTACATAGGTATCTGTCAATTTCATAAGTGATTTATTAATCTGAGCGACAGAAACGCCGTCTTTTAATATACTGAAGTTCCATGCAAGAATGTTACCAGAAACAGCATAGGTAGATGATTCTTCCTGTATTTTATTAATAATTTTATACTTTTTCACGAACGGAATGTATCTTCTCTTGATAACAAATAACGGAGCGTTGTCTTCAGCTCTGAATATGTCCCAACGAGCGAACCATCTAAAATACCTTTTCTTTAAAGAAATTAATTGTTTACCTGCCATATCGGATATAACATACTTTTTAAAGAATGTGAATGGTGATCCGACTGCAAAGAACGGTGTCCCGTTTGTGTCGGTTATATTAAAACTTTCTCTGAATACATTAAATAATTTTTGTTTGATTATAAAATCCATGATTACCCCCTTGCTTTTGAATATAATAATATTTTTGACGCCTTATGTCAAACCTTTTTTATTATATACATAAATATAATGTATGATAATTTGATATTTATGCTTTTATTAATATATTATTATTGCATATAATATAATAT
>CAYJAP010000002.1:0-61812 GCA_964368425.1 uncultured Lachnospiraceae bacterium
TTGTGCAGCGAAAGATGAAACGTCCAGTTCTTGTGGAGATATAATCAAATCAACAGTTATAGGAGCCGCACCTTCCAACACATAGTTTTGATTTGTAACATATGGACTTATAGTATAAGTATATGTTCCCACTTCGCTATAACCCTCGTCGCTACCCGATGTAATACTTAACCCTACTCCTGCAGGCACACCCAAAACATCTGCCGATGAAATCGTATACGCCCCTCCATTATAAATCACATTCTTATTCACAGCAATTATCCCAGAAACATTAATTGGTTTTTTGCTTATTACTAAATCTGTAGATATTTTATAGCAGGCGTATTCTTCATCTCCTACTTTGATAACATAGTTAGAGGCGTTCACAACTTCGAATTCAGCAACGTAACTATATGTTCCTGCATCTGCGTATGTAGTAGTAAATGCAAATGACTCTTCCCCACCACCACGATGACTGTACGTTGCAAGCTGTAACCCAGTAGGAGGTGTGCCAGCGTCAATTCCTATTAACTGTGCACCCGTTGCTGTTCCGTCATATGTTTTTGAAGCAGTGTTGATTGTAACGGACGATAAATCAAATTCTTTCTTTGCAATGTGATAAGTTCCTGTCCGCCATGTAACTGCATAATTTGTATTGGAACACGTTCCCGTTATTGCATACTCTCCAGCATTCGTGTTATCGGAACGAGAGAGCGATATTCCCAAGCCTGTTTCATCAGCTGGCAACACATCACCAGTTATTAGCTCCCAAGTCAATTGTTTTTCATCGTCACCGTATACAATGCTCTTGTCATCTATCTCAATAGTTAGTTCACGGGGACTTATGGTGTAAACACCGTCTACCCAGTAAGTTTCGTAGTTGTCAGATAAACTTGCAGAAATTACATACTCTCCAGCAGTAGTGCCCTCTTCTTTGGTCAAGTTAATAGTGTCAGAATATGCTAAATCTCCTGCAGTTATGGCAAGGGTCAGCTCTTTCAAACTCTCTCCATAAAGGCTGGTTTTGTTATCAATAGTAAATGATATTTCTCTACGATTAATTGTATACGTCGCACTAGAAAAATTAATTATATAGTTAGGATTATTATAAGTGGCCGTTATATTATACGCCCCAGCATTATTGTTATCAGGTTGCTCACGATTCAATACAATATTGAGGTCTTCTACACTGTCCCCTGACACCATAGCTATATCATGAGAGAACTCAAGTGATACTGGTTCTTCGCCATATGTCACTTGCCTATATAAAATGTCCACATTAATTGCACGGGGAAGAATAACATATGTCCCGTTAACAAATTGCACATTATAATTAGAGTTGTTATAAGTGGCCGTCAGCACATAAGAACCGTTATTTACACCACTCTGTTTTGTTACCACTACACCCAAATTATCTGTCCCAACAACTGACCCGCTTGTCACGGTTGTAGAAAGAGCAACAAAGCTTTCACCATAGACACTTTGTTTGTTATCTATTTGTATTGTCAGTTGACGAGGAGTTATTGTATATGTGGCTCCGCTGTTAAATGAAATCTGATAGTTATTGTTATTATACGTTGCAGAGATAGTATATTCTCCGACATTGTCTCCAGCTGCCCGAGTGATGTTAATATTAATATCATCTCCCGAAACTACTCCTTTGCTTCCTGCCGCCATTGCATAAGTGAGAGAAGTACTGTTGCCGTACTCAACTGTTTTGCTATCCAAATTAATAGCTACCACTCTTTTTGTAATATTAATCGTAGCAGACACACTACTGGTTTGCGCGCCGTAAAAAAGCTGCGCCAGCACTTCATGCGTACCAGCATTAATCTTTTTATTTCCGAAATATTGTACAGTAACACCTGTAGGAAGGTCGCCAACAAATATTGACTTTTCTGTCCCATCGTATTCAAAAGACTGCCCCGTAAAAGTTATTTCACTTAAGTCAACCTCTTCATCCTTTTCTGACACATACATTCTTATTGTGCCAGTACTCAATGTGTAGTTGTTACTATCTCTTGGAGTGAATGTCCATGTATAGTTGTTCCATCCCGCCAGCAGCGTTTGTCCCGCGTCCAACGCTACAGTTCCTAACGTGCTATTGGAATATATCTGAGGAAGTGCTCCTCCTTCAATCAATGACCCGTCATTAAATCTATCCTCTTCAGTTATCTCGACAATCAAAGTTTCTTTATTTATTTTTAGAGTGACAGACATGTCTTCCACCCTTTTATATTTTGTAACATCTACAGTAAACTTAGCGGTTATCAAATATTCGCCAGCATCTGTTGCCCCACTAAATAGTTCGTCGTTGTAATAATAATTCACTTGCGCCCCTACCGGCAACTCTCCTGTTATAGCCACTGTTCGGACAGTGTTATACTGGTAAGTGTACTCCGCGCCAGAAAAAGAAAGTCCTTTAATTTCAGTAAGTGTAGTAACTGGAGGTAACTCTCCACCTTCATTCTTACATGATACCAGTACAAGACCCATGCTAAAGAAAACCATTACTATTAATATTTTGTTGAGTATATTTTTCATAATTCTTCACTTTATATTATGTATTTTGTGTATAAAATTCATAGTTATGTTAACAAATATATAATATCATAAATAGCTATTATTCTCCACTTATTTTAGACAAATACTTAGAAGCTTCACTACCCCATCTCCGAATTTGTAAACTCTTACCCGCGGAGAAGTTCTTTCAGTCAACCATTTAATGATTAATTTAAGCCATTTAAAATATGCTTAGTAAAAAATGTTTAGCAAAAAATATGCCCGTCCAACCGGCATTTTCAACTGTTAAAATACTCTTTTGTAATCATGAAAATTCTTAGCAAAAATCAACTGTAAAAAAAAGTGATAAAATTAAAAAAAGTTGTATTTAAATAGTTGCTAGCCCGTTTTAAAGGTGCTACAATAAGCTAACTGAAAAGAAGAAATTAAAGGAGGATATTATAATGGCAACAGTTAAAAAAGCAGCACCTGCAAAAAAGGCAGCTACAGCTAAGAAAGCAGCTACAGCTAAAAAGAAATAGTTTTATTTCTTACACAACCACCCGGTTGTGTTTTTTTACACAACAAAAAAACAACCCCTTGAAGAGGTTGTTTTTATTATGCTCTTTCTGGCATTAACCACCAGCGCGCGTCGTAATCTACAACACCATTTTTTAGCAGCCATTTATAAGTTTGAGTTTTTAAGCTTTCACTGTTACTTAAAGCTCCGTTCCTTAAATTAGAAGCTCTTTGAGCCTGTTGATTTAAAATATTTTCTTCAGAAATATTATAGTTGGTTTTTTCTCTGATTAAATCGTTTTTACGTAGGTTGTTCACACTCAATTTATTCCTACTCTCATTAAGTATCTCAGCGTTGTTAATTTTATTTTGTTCAACACTGTTTGCATACTCTTCTCTAGCTTGTTTGCGCAACTCTTCAATTGCATATGTTGCTCTTGAACAGTTATCTTCCACTTCAACCACTTGTTCAGCTATACTTGCGTTGAACACATCTTTCTCCTCCAGCATAGCACCCTTGACTTCTCCAAATGCTGCATCAGATTCTTTAATGAACCTTTCATACTCATCTGATAGATACTGCTTCGTTTCACTGTATTTATCTCCCAGCTCAACTAGTGCACCCTCTATGTTGGAGATCATATGTCCTTTTCTAGCAGTAGATAATGTAACAAACTCAGTTGTTGTTGATTGTTGTCCTTCATACAACTCTCTTAGTTGAGATATTTTGGTATCAGTATCTTCGCGCTCTTTTCTAAGCTTATCATTATAATTTTTTACAATCTGTCTATTTAAACTCAGCGCTTGCGACATCGCCTGCTTATAAATATCCTCACTGCTCGCAACCGCAGCACGGATTATTTCCGCCTCATCATTTTCTTGTTTTGCAACAGCGTCATGTAATAGATTCTCAAGTGTTTCTTGTTCAGCAATATGCATCTCATGTGTAGCATTAATCGCCTCTTCATACTCCAACTTCTGCGCTTTTTTCATCTTATCTATCTCAACTTTAAACGCCTTATACCTGTCCTCTTCGAGCTGTATCATGTTTTTCAACTCTTCTTCTAATCGAGTTTTTTTCACTTCTGAGATATCTATCTCAGCATCGTGGGTTAATCGATTGTACACATTACAGTTTTTTAGTTTCTCCATATTAACTAGGTGACGTAAATCAACCTTCGCGACATCTATCAAATAATGAAATTTTGCAAATTCATTATTCTCGCTCCTACGGATATTAGCTATCTCTATACGTTTATCAATCTCCGCGTTTTTAAGCACCTGTTTCTGCGCCAAGCTAGCGATAATCTTAACTTTCTTCTCAATCTCTTGTGCAACCTTAAAATCGAAGGAGGCTTCTTTAAACTTCAGATCATATCCCAGAGCCTCAATCACAATGTTACTTGCCTCTATCTTTTTAGCATCTTGATATGCATACAAATCTCGTAATCTGTTTGTCTGATACTCCTCTTCTTCCTGCAACTGTGTTAAATCAGTTTTATTGATGGAGTTCTTACGCTCGTTGGCTATCTTTAACACATCAAAATCATTTTCTATTATTCTCTTTCTAAGCTTGTTCTCTTCCTCCACACAGATATATGCTGTGTTGGCAAATAACTTTCTGCTAGCAGCATCGTACTCTCTTCTAGCCGACGCCCTTTCTCGCTCGATGTGATGTAGTCCCGTCTTTAGTGATTTACGTTCCGCATGTACAGATTTTCTAATATTTTTTCTGGTATCTCTGTCTACTGAATCAAACCTGTCCATCAGTTGGCGTTCTTTTCTCTCAAAATCAGCACTCAACTCTTTTTCTCGTCTATCACAATCCTCAAGAACCGTTTGATACTTACGCTCTATTGATTCCATTTCAGATTTGTGTTTTTGGTTAGCGGAAGTTATACGCGACTCAATTTCTCTGGTATCCGTGTCAAATTTAACTCGCATGTTTTGCACCATTGCGAGGAAGTTTTTTTCCATCTCCTGAGAATTTTTTGTTCTTCTTGCACGAACCTCATCGATTCTTTTGCTTTCCGATTCAACAGCAAGGTCGTTGGTTTTCTCTATATCTTCACGACGAGCTTTGGCGACTATCTCAGAAGTCTCCTTCTCGTTTTTAAATTTATCTCTTGCAGAAGAGTGTGCGGAACGCTGTTCGGATAATCGAGTGTTAGAGTCTGCAACCTCCGTCTTCATTGCCAAATTAGCTTTAGCGATTGCAGCAGAACACTCTTTTTCTGCTTCTTTTATTTTCTGGAGAGAGTTAGCTTTTAGGCGAGATAAAGGTTCTTTGATTTTTTTCAACTCTTTTTCGTAGTTGCGGTTTAAAAGATTTATACTATCCAACATTTGTTGTCTAGCAGCATCCGCCTCTAGCTTTCTTTTATCTTTGTTTATATAAAACATAGGCGGGATATGTCCGCTCTCTTCTATCTCAATAGTTTCCTTAGATACTTTTTTTGCCATACTTCCCTCTTTGGTTCGCTCGACCCTTTCATCGCGATACGCATTAAATGCTTTTTCAACAAAAACCATTTTGAGCACCTTGATTATATCATTTATATAAAATAATAACAAATATTTTGTGAGCATTTAGCCACTTTTACACAGTATAAAAAACCACACATATACAAAAAATATAAATAATCAAAAAAAGAAATTCTCGTTCGCTTTTTGTAAAGCGTGTAAATGATGGACATTTCCTCCGATTTATATTATTATATAACTTGAAAATTTAAAAAGGTGCATATGAAAAAATCTCTAGTAATATTATTCCTACTATCTATAAGTTTAACCTCTTTATTCTTGTATTCCTGTAAAAAAGACAAGGGGACTTTTAGCATCACAACTCCAGTAAACAGCTCCGAATTTTCTATAACACTGGAAGAAGGTGGGCAACAAGTAAAAGACGGCGAATTTTCTGCAACAGGGGGAAGTAACGTAAAGTTCAAACTAACTCTGAACGATAAATATAACAGAAATGTTGTTGTGGTTAAAAATAAGGGCGAGAAGTTAACACTCTCTAACGGTAGTACGACCAACGTTGCGTACTTTACTCTGTCTAATATTACAGCAAATGCAGAAATAACTGTAGAAAATTTACAAGTGAAAAAACTTGCTATTTTTATCGCTTATCAGAAAAATGCTGACGGTTCTATACTAAATGGCAACCAAGAATATTTGAGACTGGGCATACACTCCCGAGAGCATTATAATCCAGTTAGTACAGTCATCTCCCTCTCTAACCAACGACGTATTGAAGTTGAATATGGAGAACCTCTATCTATATACGTAAAAACTACCCGACAACAAATATTTGCTATATACACATTGGAGTTATCACACTCCTCAGATAGCTATTCAGGAACTGAACAAGCGGGAACAATTCCTGCCCTAACAGTTTCGCAGACAAAATATGCCGACGAATACTTGTTTTCTTTACCAACCGTTACACAAAGTACAACTATATATATCGACTCCACTAACATGCGAAAAGGATTGCACACGACGATTAAGCCACCTGTGAATGAAACAATATCTGTAGAAGCAAGTAAGAGTAATAAAACATGGGGAGAATCCTTCTCATTTTCAGTTACAAAACTACAACCATCGAAGCCAGAAATATATACCAACATGGAAGTGTGGGTAAATGATCGTAAGATAGAATCGCCTAATGCAAACGGACAATATATCATTCCGTCAGACACTACACCCGCAGATGTAACAGATCCAGATTCTGAGTTCGATAATACAAAATTTTGCATACACATCAAAAATCTGTACTTGGAAAGAGATGATACAGAATCTCTTGTAAACATTAAGTTCGTAAGAGACACAATCCCTATAGAGGAAGACCCTGACGCCCGCATTTTCGATTTTGACGAGCGTCTAAATATCCCCTATGCCGTAAAGAACGGGAACACTGACGTTTTTATATTTCCAAACAATACATCAGCAGACTATACCGTTGCCAGTTATCAGTTTCGCGTAGGTTTTGATTATCAACCATTCTCCGAATTAGAGTTCTGGGACGAGGAAGAGAGTAGCAAAATAGATCTGTTCTCTCCTAATAGTCGGCGATGGAGTTCAGACTTCTGCATAAGCTTCACGCGTAGTAAAGTTGATAGTGAATATCTGTACAAAATAGAGATAAAAAAAACACGTTCTTCTCAAGCAGAAGAGTTAACCATTTATTTAAAACTGCCACTTTTTACACTTAGCCATCATTTGTTCCGGATATACAACCCGAAAGCACCCTTATATAATATGTATGCTTACACAGCTAGTAATCCAGAGCCACTGTTGATAACTAATACAACGTCTGAGCAGGCTAGAAACCAAGATGCTTTCAAGGTGCTGTGGATGGATACTCTATATATAGAAATCAGACGAAAACCTGGACACACTATCTCACTTGCGAACTTTGATCTGAGTTGGAGTTATAACACTCCCACTATTGAAGTTTTCCCTGACGATCACGGAATATACAAAAAGCTATATTCGTGGGAAGTCAATGATTTCTCTCAATGGACCAACACAGGGGGAACAGAGATATGGGGAACTTAAATAATTAAACTAAATCTCTATCTGGAGAAAATAGATAGAGATTTTTGTCTCTGTCATGAAAAAATAATTTACTCATCATTTGTGCTCCCACAATAGAATATATGATACCATTAGCACCATATCCCACACAATACCATAGCACGGGATTTGTTTTGCTTGGACCCATTATTGCCATATTGTCTAAAGTAGAGGAAAACGCTCCACAGAATTTATAATCGATAGAAAATTTATTCTTTAATTTAGGGAACATTGTTGTTATGTTTTTGATGAGTGCAAGATACTTTTTCTCGGCATCTTTATTTTTTATAGTGCTATTTTTAAAAGCTATATCTTCACCACCCATTATTATTCTGTTGTCCGGACTGAGGCGGATATAGTGATACGGGTCACTGTTGTCCTGTATTAGTGCTCGTTCGTGCCACTCAAAGTTTTTTATCGGGCAAGTCACTACTGTATAGCTAACGAACTTCTCACATAATCTTTTACTGGTGAATAATCGAGTGTTGTATCCTGTGGCACATACAATTCTTTTGCATTTAATTTTATGGTCGTACGCCGTTGTAATAACTGCGCCATCTTCCTCGTACTTAATAGCAATCGCTTCTGTATTTTCAAAAATTCTAGCACCCTTACTCTCTGCTTCTGTTAACATCTGCTTTTCAAAAAGATAAGGATTGAACTCCGCGCCGCCATCTGGACAGAATATACCCGCCTTCACGCTAAAGGGAAATGGATTGTTTTCTTCATCTATCCACTCAACGGCAAATCCATTTTCTTTTCGAAACAAAAACTCTCTTTCAAGCTCTGCTACCTCACCTTTCTTTGTAGTATACATCAATGTAGGTCGAGCAGAATAATGACACGCATTTCCACTTTCTTTGATAAAAGAATCTATGTCTTGCAAAACTTTCAATCCCAGCTTGTAGCACTCCACTATCTCTTCTTTCTTTAAGTATTGTGTAAGGTCGTTGGCATGATTATCAAGCTGATACTCGAGCAATGCAGTAGCACAGCTCGTACTCATTCTTCCCAGTCTGGACTTTTCAATCAGTACACAATCTATACCCGCCTTGCTCAGATAATAGAGCGCGATCGCTCCGTCTATCCCGCCACCCACAATTGCAACGTCGCAGGATATATCCTTATCTAAGTATGGGTATTGTTTTATCTTTGTTGCCGTATCTGTAAAATACGGTTTCCCTTTTACGTATTCGGTTATCATTATCTTCCCCGCCGTATTTTATACCCCTCCTTTGTTTTCATAAATCACGACATATGATATAATGAAAAAAAATAGTTGGAGCATTATGAAAATAGTTTCCTATAATTTAAATGGTATACGTTCGGCAACATCAAAAGGGTTAGTGGAGTGGATAAATTCCAGTAACGTAGACATTTTCTGTTTCCAAGAAACACGAGCTAATGGAGAACAGATAGCTGATGCCATCCGAGGATTGGATAAAAGTTATCTGACTTTTTGGAGCGAGAGTGAACGGAAGGGATACAGTGGCACAGGGATAGTAACTAGGATAGAGCCTCTCAACGCGTATACTTACCTCCCGTCGTTTAAGACAGATACCGAGGGACGATTCACGGTGTTGGAGTACGACAAGTTTATATTGATAAACTGTTATGTGCCTAATGGGGGAACTCGACTGGAGTTCAAGCTGAACTTTATGGACACTCTCGTTAACGACTTGCACAAATTAATAAAACAGAAAAAAGAAGTTATATTTTGCACAGATATTAATATTGCACATAACGAAATAGACGTTTCTTTTCCTAAACAAGCGACTCTTCGGACGGGCTTTCTAACTGTTGAGAGAGAGAAGTTCGAGGATGTATTGAAGACCGGTTTAACCGATTCGTTTAGATATCTACATCCCGACAAACAGGTTTTTTCTTGGTCGTCTTACCGAGCGAAAATTATAGGTGGAAACTTTGGTTGGAAGTACCGCTTCGACTACGTGTTTTTAACCAAAAATCTACTCACAAAATTGCAGTCTTGTGAAATTTTAACTAACGTCATGTACAGCGATCACTTCCCAGTAGTGTGTGAAGTAGAGATATAATCTGTTGTTTTAGCACATAAATTTGAGTAAATGCATATATTTTTAAAGAATATTATTGACTATTTAGTCATCTAATGTTATTATAACCATGAAAATATTTAAAGGAGGTAACTGCCATGTTCGGCGCAAGCAACAAACAATTTAATAATTTTGCCAACAGGCAAGTATCTTTTTAACATATAATTGTAATGTTTTTTACATGAACAAATCAATTAATCTGTATAAAACTTCTTGCTTGTTGCAGGAAGTTTTTTTGACAAGATAAACGAACCCATAATAAAACAGGAGGATAATTCAATGGACGGAGTATATCAGGTCGCCAAGACACAAGTAACACTAAACAAACTTATAAATATCCTCGCGGAGAATTTTACTTAATTAATTTGTGTTAAACATCATTTATTAATCGCGGTACAAATCTCTCTTTCGAGGAAGAGAGGAAATATGAAAACGAAACAAAATAAACTATTAAGTAGCTTATCTATGATGTGGAAACTCTCCACTAAACGAGATAAAGGACTACTTTCATTGGCGGTATTTTTAAACCTGCTTAACTCTTTCATTGCACTGTTACCTGCCATCTTACTCGCCGTCTTAATAAACCTGTTAAGTGGAAATCCGGCAACTTTTCTAGCATGGACATTACCTGCTACCACATCTATATACTTGGTCATACTAGTTGCGTTCTTGATCAACGTAACCCGAGAAATTCTAAACACGGTCAACAATAACTGTCTAACTGTTTTAGGACACAGGCTTGGTTGTAGAATGCAGGAGCAAGCTTATTCGTGGGCGTTGATTCCACGTAAAAACATGGACCTGAAAATTAATCAGGGCGACGCAACTCACAGAATTGATGCATCTCCAGAATACATGGAAGACATCGTTTTCTATATATTTGGCGAGCTGCTAGGTCCAATTTTTACGAGCATACTTGCGACAGTATATCTAGCTAGTCTGGAGGTTTTAGCTTTCCCTATAATATTGCTAGGCGTGGTTGTTATCATCCTGTTGGTTATGTGGAGAACTAAAAATGACAAACGTTTTACTAAAGCGGGAGAAAAATTTAAAAGCCGACGAACAAACATTATTGTAAACACGTTAGCCAATTTGCCGATAGTAAATTTATTTATGTCACGCAATCATGAAGTAAACATGTTATACAAGAACAATGTGGACATTCATAAAAACATGAAAAAAGAACATTCGCTGAGAATGCTGTATTGGTCGTTGATAATCATTGTAGACTTTATGTGCGTATTTGGTATAGTTGCCATAACCGCCTATAAAACGATGAACGGTGCGTTCATGATCGACAACATCATACTTACCATGAACTACGTCCTAATGATATTCGCACCTATCGAAAATTTGGGTTGGATATTTGGAGAGATAGTTAAATCGTCCACAAAGATAAATCGTCTGTACGAATTAAAACCAACAGAGGAAGAAGAGATTGATACGTCGAAAGATAAAAAGATAAGAGCACCTATCATATCTCTAGAGATGAAAAATCTATCGGTAAAGATAGATGATGCTATGATTGTATCCAACGCTAATATGAGATTTGAGCGCGGACAGTTAACGGTTGTATGTGGTAAAAGTGGATCGGGAAAAACAACTGCCATTTCTGCGCTGTGCGGAATGAGAGAACGATGCGACGGAGAGATTATCATAAATGATAAAATCAAAGTTAACACCATGCAGTCTTATCTGAATAGAATGTCAATAACCATGCAGTCTCCTTACATTTTTAACCGTGATGTAGTAGACAACATTCTGTATCCCAATGCAGAAGAAAACAAAAAATTACGTTCTCTAGTTAAAGACTTAGACATGAGTCAACTGGTTAAAAAGAAATACGATGTCGACACTCAGCAAGACTTGGCTAACATGCTGTCGGGTGGTGAGAAAAAACGAATTTGCATTTCTCGAGGACTATTAAAACCGTCCGAGATTTATGTGTTTGACGAGCCTACAAATGAATTAGACAACATCAACACATTCAACGTTATAACTCGACTAAACCAACTGAAAGAGAATGCTATAGTTATAGTAATTACACACGATGCGCGATTGGTTAATATCGCTGATAAAGTTATTTCAGTATAAAATAAAAGGTGTATCACACCTTTTATTTTTTCTTTTACTGCCTGCTTTTTAATTTCAAGAGATTGACTTTCTACTTTTCAGACTTCTTATCTTTTACTTTCTTTCTAGTAAATATCTTTTTTGTTTTTCTGCCTATGTTTTTAGCATCCCCTATCATTCGTTTGTACTCAAAAGGAATGGACATAAAGAATGGGAATACAAGAAAATAAAAGGTGAGCGATGGAAAAATCCAGATCAGCGGCCAGTATTTTCCCTGGCCCGCATATTGACCTACCGGTACCGTTTTTAGAAAGTTTGGTGTGAACACATCAAATATTGCGAATAAACCGTCGTTACTTCTTTTCCAAAAGAACGAAGGGTTTGGGTAGTTCACGTTCAAGAAATCTGCACTTCTCGGATTGATTATTCCTATCTCCGCCTGTACGACTTGGTTTACCATCATAAACATCAAAAAGGCAATCATGTATAACGGCATCTGCCATATCCTGCGATAATTCAAGGTATGAAGTTTTAATGCGACCATCAAGAATGGTACTGCTAATAATAAAGCGTGTGCAACATAGAACCGGAAAATATCAAGCTGCCACAAATTCTCGCCTAATGCTTCGGTAGGAATTAAAAGGGCTAGAAATCCGCTCAAACATCCTAAATAGAACATAAAATCTTTTGCGCCTTTATTTTTGCTTATAAATATAAATGGGAAGAAATACACGCTAACTGCACATACGTTAACCGCAAAAATTGTTTCTAGAGAACTTTGCAAACTCTCGTTGTACGGCGCCATAAAAAACTTAGAAAGATGTAGTAGAAGGTTAAATATTAAAAGGGATAACAAAACAATCTTTTTTGTTTTTTCACTCCTTTTTCTTAATAAGAAAAATAGCCCAACGACTAGCCCTATCCCCGCTATCAAAAATATAAAGTATGGTAGGTTAAAAAATTTTACACTCATATCGCTCTCTCTTTTTTATTTTATGTTATATGTTTTGAAATATTTGTCTGTTAATAAGATATCATAAAATGTAACAACAGTAAACGATAAAATGCAAATGCGCGTAATAACTTGAAATTCATTTGGCTTTAGTAATTTTCACATGTATAATATTAATATTACATCATATTAGGAGGTTTTTATGGAAGGAAACGAATATTTTCGCATGCCACTCATTGGAGATCAAGCTCCATCATTCACGGCAATAACAACACAGGGAGAAGTTAACTTTCCAGCTGATTACAAGGGAAGTTGGGTAATATTCTTTTCGCACCCAGCAGATTTCACACCTGTTTGCACAACAGAATTCATGACATTTGCAAAGATGCAAAAAGAGTTTGATAGACTAAACACAAAATTACTTGGATTGTCTGTCGATTCTCTATATGCACATATAGCGTGGTTAAGAAAAATCAAAGAAATCAAATTCAAAGATATGGAAAATCTGGAAGTTACATTCCCGTTAATTGAAGATATCAAAATGGATATTTCCAAACAATACGGAATGATACAGCCAGGACAGTCTTCAACACAAGCGGTAAGAGCTGTATTTGTGGTTGACCCAGAAGGAAAGGTTCGTACGATACTGTACTACCCATTATCTACTGGAAGAAACTTTGACGAACTTAAACGAATTATTCTGGCTTTACAAAAAGCAGATAAAGACGGAGTGGCTACACCAGCTGACTGGCGTCCGGGCGACGACGTAATAATACCTACAGCAGGTTCTTGCGGAGTGGCACAAGACAGAATGCAGAGTCAAGGCGGAGATACATATTGCTTAGACTGGTTTATGTGTTTCAAAAAAGAAAAGAAATAAAAAAGAGCATCGAAAGATGCCTTTTTTCTTGCTCTAATATTTTTATGAGTGCCACAACTGTCCGCTCTATATAAGCGTATTAACCGCCTCAATACATTTTAGGGCAGATGCACTTTTATCTTTCACTTCTAACATAATATCTACGCCTGTAGGCAGCTGTTTATAAAACTCAATAAATTCATCCACGTCAATGGTCAGCGAATGGGAGCCTGCTCTTTTACCCTCTGCCTGTTGAGAGTAGTGCACTTTCGGTTTACCGTCTTTTATAGCGTCCCATGTTCGCATGCAATATTGTAGAATCTCTTGTTCATCATCTCCCTGCTCATGATTTAAGCGATGATGCAAGACATCAAAGACTACAGGAATGCCCGTTCTCTCGGATATGTTAAGAACATCGCGTGCAGTGTACACTTTATCGTCATTTTCTATAACTAGCCGCTGCTTTATGTTATTAGGTAACTTGTTATATCTGTCAATAAATCTCTCAATAGCTACTGGCTTATCTCCATACCCTCCACCGATGTGCAAGATTATTTTATTTGTACTGTCCATACGCATACAGTCCAGCACTCCTGTCTGGTAACGCAAATCCTCGACCGCTCTTGCTACCACCGTTTCATTAGGAGAAGACAGTGTTGTGTACTGCCCCGGATGGAAAGATAGCCTTATATTATATTTCCTAGCTTTTGCTCCCAATCGAAGAAACTCCTCATGAAAGCGTGAGCACCAGTCAATAGTGTTTATGGGGTGCGAGGCAAATGGTATAAATCCCGAGCTGACACGAAACAAAAATATTTTATTTTTGTAGTTAAAATCTAAGATGCTATCCAGTACTCGACAGTTGTGCGCAATCAAAAAATCCAACCTCTCACAGGAAGCATTTTTTAGGATACACGATTTCATTCGCATATTCGGTTCAGACATAACAATAGAAACGTAACCTATACCCATACTTTACTTTGTGTAAAAAAGTTATGAATATTGCAAGAAGTTAGTGGGATAAAAATCTTGATGTTTTACGTGCAAATTTGAAGACGGTGGGAAAAGGTCTATACGCGTACTAATCACCGTAATACTTATTTAGCTTTATAAAGTGTCCAGAAAAACTACTCACTGCAAGATAATTATGTTATTATAAAATTAACAAATAAAAAACAGATGCATTGCGCAAGAGAGGATTATGGTTTATACAAGAATTAAGGTATCAAAAGATCAGTACTACATAGCTAAAAACGACAAGGGGATAACCTTTATAGGTTCGCCTAATAGTGACGCCGACGAAATAGTTAAGTGGTGTAAAGATACTAACCACACATCAGACAACAAGTCTTTTGAGACAGTTAGAAGAGAGTTAGAAGATTATCTTTCGGGTAAGATAACAGCTTTAACCTTCCCTATCGACCCGATTGGAACAGCTTTCCAGCGCTCGGTATGGAAAGAATTGCAGAAAATACCGTACGGAGAAACTGTCAGTTATACACAAATCGCAAGCAGGTTAGGAGATGCAAAAAAGGTGCGAGCAGTAGCAAGTGCTATAGGCAAGAACCCTGTCCTATTTGCTATACCTTGCCATAGAGTTATTGGGGCTGATGGTAAGCTGCGTGGCTTCAGAGCTGGACTATCTTTGAAGAGCATGTTGTTGGACATGGAAAAAGGGAATAGAAGATAGAAAATGCAATACATTATGTTTCGAGCCTGTTGTTAAATTGCAACAAGATACAATTTAGAATGAAACAAATAGAAATCTAAGTGATGCTACAGGCGGAAGATAAGAGTTGGTGTGTTGTGGTAAAATAATTGGAAGGAAAGAAATACGAAGAGATTATCATAAACTATAAAAGAATTGAAAGAAAAAGTGTAGAGTATTTCTCTACACTTTTTTATTACATATCAAAAATAAATTTACTTTTTTCGTTTGTTATTTCTATACAGCGTGAAGACAAACCAACTCATTAAAGATTTTTATTAGGGGGTTTTTATTCTTGTAATGCATCTAACTGATACAAAAGAAACGGGCTTGGTAAAGTTATTTACGTCTTGCAAAGCAAATTTAATTGTAAGTTAAGTAAAATGTCTTCATTTACTTAACTTACCTGGCGGAGAGAGGGGGATTTGAACCCTCGGTACGTTTCCGTACACACGCTTTCCAAGCGTGCACATTAGACCACTCTGACATCTCTCCACGTGTAAATATTATACATAAATCTTCGCTGTTTGACAATATCTTTTGGTTGATATAAAAAAGAATGTGCGTTATACAAGTTAAAGTTTGCTTGCGTTTGTAAATTCACACACTCTTTGATTATTATTCCTCACTATTTGTGCATCCTTTATATAATTTAGTTTATTATTTTATTGTCAAGCACATATAAAAGTGCTATAATTAGACACAATTAACAAGTACACATATATAGTGAGGTCACATGAAAAGAACGTATATAAAAGACATCGTCGCAGGTAAAGAGTATAAGGTTTCGGGCTGGGTAGAGAAAATCCGCGATACAAAATACATGACTTTTGTAATTATTAGAGATATTACAGGAAAGATACAGGTGTCGATTGAAAAATCTGCATTACCAGAAATTGCAGAAACGGCGAACAGGGCGATTGCCGGTTCGGTTGTTTCTATCGTGGGAAAAGTAATTGCTAACCCTGCAGTAAAGATTTCAGGCATAGAATTAATTCCGTCAGCTTACATCATAGACAGCCTGTCTAAACCACAACCTATTCAGCACGATAGCAGTATCGATCAGAGAATGGCATACAGATGGTTGGATCTTAGAGAAGATGCGAAGACGTTGATGTTTCAAGTGCAAACATTGATGGAAAAAGCGATGAGAGATTATCTTATCGACAACGGGTTTATTGAAATACATTCACCTAAGATTACTGGACAGTCAAGCGAAGGTGGTTCAGAAGTTTTCAAGCTAGATTATTTTGGACAACCAGCATATCTAACCCAAAGCCCTCAGCTCTACAAGCAAATGGCTATGGCTGCAGGTTTTGAAAAGGTCTTGGAAGTAGGTCCTTATTTCAGAGCAGAATCTTCTTTCACTTCACGTCACGCGACAGAATTCATGGGGCTTGATTTAGAGATAAGCTACATCGATTCCCACCACGATGTCATGGACGTTGAAGAAGGAATGTTGAAACACATGCTAAAAGAGGTGCATGCAAAGTATGGGCAACAGATAAAGGAAACTTTTGGCGTAGATGTCGTAGTTCCTACAGCACCCTTCCCTCGAATTCCGTTCCATGAAGCTCTACAGCTACTAGCCGACGAGTACGGTACTGACCCGTTAGAAAGTGATTTCAGTCCTGAGTTGGAAAAACTGATGTGCGAATATGTACAGAAAAAATATAACAGCGAGTTTGTATTTATTACCGAATATCCGTTTGAAGTACGCGCATTCTACTCAATGAAAGACGAGAAAAATCCTCTGCTTTCTAAGTCATTTGACTTGTTATGGAAAGACGTTGAGATAACTTCTGGGGCCCAGCGTGAGCATCGACCAGAAGTGTTGGCACAGCAGCTTGCTGAGAAAGGCATTAGTCCCGAGAAGATGAAAAGCTACATCGAGTTCTTCGAGTATGGTTGTCCACCTCATGGGGGATTAGGTTTAGGGTTAGCACGATTAGCGGCTAAATTACTTAATATTCCGACAATCAAAGAGGTTTCTTATATCTTCCGTGGACCTACAAAACTATATCCATAAACAAATTATTGCAACGCTATTGCAATAATTTTATTCATAATAAAAATAGAGAGAGGAGTTTATGAACAAGGTAGACATTAAAACAATACATGCATCTCCCCAAGATTTTGCTGGCAAAACAGTCACGATAGGGGGCTGGATACGAAGTGTACGAGACATTAAAACTTTCGGATTTATTGACCTAAACGACGGAACATCTTTTAAGGGTGTTCAGATAGTTTTTAACCAAGATAAAATATCTAACTACGAAAGTGTTGCGAGGTTACAAGCGGGTTCTTCTATACTCTGTACAGGCAAAGTGGTATTGACACCGGAGAACAAACAATCTTTCGAGATTAGCGCATCAACGATAGAAATTTTGTCTGCTACGGACGACACATATCCCCTACAAAAGAAACGTCATTCTGTGGAGTTTCTACGAGAGATTGCTTACCTACGCCCACGAACAAATTTGTTCAATGCGGTATTTAGAGTGAGAAGCGAAGCCAGCTTTGCTATACATAATTTTTTCAACGGAGAAGGATTCATATACACTCATACCCCAATAATTACAGGTGCAGACTGCGAAGGTGGTAGTGATGTGTTCAGAGTTACCACGCATAATGTGTATAAACCTGACGCAAAAACCTCAGCTACTCCAGAAAATGATTTTTTTGGTAAAAAAGTGTTTCTAAGCCCAACAGGACAACTAGAGGGAGAGGCTTTAGCGCTTGCGTTTAGTAAAATATATACTTTCGGTCCGACATTCAGAGCGGAGAACAGCAACACTGCACGACATGCAAGCGAGTTCTGGATGATAGAACCAGAAATGGCATTCTACGAATTGACAGATACTATGGATATAATTGAAAAAATGGTAAAATATTTAATCAATCATCTGATGGAAAAATGTTCCACCGAACTACAATTCTTTAATCAGTTTGTTGATACCACGTTATCGGAAAGACTGCAAAATGTTATGAAGAACGAGTTCGCGAGAATTAGTTATACAGAAGCAATTTCATTACTTGAAAAGAGTAAAAAGAAATTTGAATTCCCTGTGTCTTGGGGCATGGATTTACAAAGTGAGCACGAGAGATTTCTGTGCGAAGAAATATTTAAGAAGCCTGTATTTGTCTACGATTACCCGAAAGGAATTAAAGCTTTCTACATGCGTCTAAATGATGACAACAAAACAGTTGCCGCTTGTGACTTACTCGTTCCCGGCGTAGGAGAAATTGTGGGAGGCAGCCAAAGAGAAGAACGTTTAGATACTCTGGTGGAAAAGATTAAAGAAGCAAAACTACAAGAAGAAGATTACTGGTGGTATATAAATCTCAGAAAATATGGTAGCGTAAAACACAGTGGTTTTGGACTAGGGTTAGAACGATTCCTGATGTATGTGACAGGCGTGAATAATATCCGTGACGTACAGATATTCCCAAGAACACCTAACAACTGTGAATTTTAACACTTGAAAAAAGGCATATAAAAACACATCTTATGAGATGTGTTTTTTATTTTCATTCGATTTAGATTTTGTTTGCTAATAATAGTTCATTAACATAGATAGATTGCGCACATTGCTTAATATCTTATACAACACTGCCACATGTTATACTTATATTGTCAGAAACTATATATTTATTGCCATTTTACACACATACATTGCCATGTCAATATATTTCTATCATAAGTGGTGTGCAGCCTGCTGTTATTAGAAACATGAGTCTGCCAATAAAATTCTTGAGCCATTAACATTATGCATCCAAGCAAAATTAATTAATCATCACTCCTGTAATGTAACAGTTTTTTAGATAATCCCTCTTCCTGTAAGAAGAAGTCTTGATACACTTTTGTTACGCTCACATTTTTATGACTCTGTCTGTTCTTGAGTTGTTTGTCCGCATTGTATATTGCAGCACTGCGCT
The DNA here is from genome assembly GCA_964368425.1 of uncultured Lachnospiraceae bacterium. GTDB lineage: Bacteria > Bacillota > Clostridia > Christensenellales > UBA1242 > CAYJAP01. The sequence goes on from CAYJAP010000002.1 coordinate 19,185, forward strand.
TAGCTATTACTTCAGATAAATCCACTTTAGAATAATTCACGTAAGGTTGACCGCCTCCATTTATACATCCGCCCGGACATGCCATGACTTCTATAAAATGATAGGATTTCTTACCTGACTTAATTTGTTGCATAACTTTATTCGCATTCGCCAATCCGTTAACGATAGCAATTTTTAGTTTCATTTTATCTACAGTTAAGCTAACTTCTTTTATTCCTTTACTGTATCTAACCTCAGTAAAATCCATATTGCTCAAATCCTTGCCGGTTATGATTTCAGATGCCGTTCGCAATACTGCTTCCGTTACTCCGCCGGTTACACCAAAAATCAATCCTGCACCGCTATAAGTTCCGAGTGGGGAATCAAACTTTTCTTCACCAATTGCAGCAACATCAATTTTAGCTTCACGCACCATTCTCGCTAGCTCTCGAGTGGTGATTACAGCGTCAACATCTTCTGCCCGCTCAATCTCTCCTTTCTTAGCTGTGCACGGCATGATAGCAACTACTTTTAGGTTGGTTATACCTTTCGCTTTAGCATAATAATTTTTGACCACCGTGCCCAACATCTCACTTGGACTTTTACAACTGGATAGGTTTTTTTCGTACTCTTTATAATTATTCTGAACGTACTTAAACCAGCCTGGACAACAACTAGAGAATTGTGGCAGATGTTTATTTTCTTTTATTCTGTCGACTAATTCACGAGCCTCTTCTACAACTGTAAAATCTGCACCCATGTTTATATCAAAAATTTTATTAAATCCTAATAATCTCAGGCAGCCAACTAGCTTAGACTCATTAAAAGTTCCTATTTCTGCACCAAACTCTTCCATGAATGAAACCCTGACTGAAGGAGCTATTTGTGCGATTGTTACTACACTTTTATCCTTTAAAAGGGTTTTTACTTTATCTACACTACCGTTTTCCATCAACGCAGCCGTCGGGCAAACAAGCGTACATTGTCCACATCCTACACATGTGCTGCTACCTAAATCTGTTTTATAGCCACACGCTATATGGCTGTCGAAACCACGTTTTGCTTTGGTAAGCGCGTACACATTTTGCACCTGTCCACACACTTCAATACACCTTCCGCACAGAATACATTTATTATTGTTTCGGATGATACACGGTGAGCTTTCGTCTATCTCGTATTTATTCTTTTTACCAACGTAAGTAGTGTCTGGAATGTTGTACATTACGCATAATTTTTGCAACTGACAGTAGCCTACTTTTGCACAGTTAGCACAATCTTTATGGTGGCTTGATATCATAAGTCGCAACGTTTTAACCCTTGATTGCACTATAGCAGGGCTATTTGTTTTAACATCCATGCCTTCGTAAACTGTGGTATTACAAGCACAGACTAAGTTCTTTCTCCCAACAATTTCCACGACACAAATACGACAGTTGGCCGATTGAATAATGTCTTTTAAATAGCATAAAGTCGGGATAAATATATTATTATCCCTAGCCACTTGCAATATCGTTGCCCCCTTTTCTGCCGTTACTTTTTTCCCGTCAATAATTAGATTTACTTTATCCATAACACTCCCTATCTGATACAATCCACTGCCCCAAATCTACACACTTTTTTACACTGTCCGCACTTTATGCATTTGCTTTGATCTATAACATATGTCTTGCGAGGCTCTCCGCTGATCGCGTTTGTAGGACAGTTCCTAGCACACACTGAACAACCCACGCACTTTTCTGGAATTATCTCAAACTTAACCAACTGCGTACACTCTCCAGCAGGACATTTTTTATTAACTATGTGCTGAATATATTCTTCTTTATAGTTTTTTATAGTGGAAAGTATAGGATTTGGTGCGGATTGACCTAGCCCACACAGAGAATTATTTTGTGTGTACAAAGCCAGCTCCTGCAACTCTTCGAACTCTTCCATGCTTCCCTTTCCTTCTGTTATTCGCTGCAAAATTTCCAGCATTCTTTTTGTACCTATTCTGCAAGGAGTACACTTTCCGCACGATTCATCGCACGTGAACGATAAGAAATATTTAGCGAGATTAACCATACAGGTATCTTCATCTACGACTACCATTCCACCAGACCCCATCATGCTACCCAAAGCAGATAAAGTATCATATTCGATGGGAACTTTTCCGTTCTTAATGTCTATACAGCCACCGCTCGGACCACCCATCTGTATCGCTTTAAACTTTTTCCCATTTGGAATACCGCCGCCAACATCCTCTATTATTTCATTTATCGTTATTCCCATTGGAAGCTCTATAAGTCCCGTATTTTTTATATTTCCCGACAAGGAAAAGACTTTTGTTCCTTTGCTCTTTTCCGTGCCTAAAGAAGCAAAATGCTTTGCTCCATGCAAAATTATATCTGTGATATTTGCTAACGTTTCTACGTTATTGATAATGGTAGGCTTCTGACGCAAACCTCTTACTGCCGGATACGGTGGACGAGCTACCGGCTCCCCCCTCTTTCCTTCTACAGAAGCAATCAATGCCGTTTCTTCTCCACAAACAAAAGCTCCTGCCCCCTGTTTCACGGTTATGTCAAAAGAGAAGTTTGTTCCCAGAATATTTTTACCCAATAACCCTCGTTGCTTAGCCTCTTTTATTGTCTTTTCCAGCACATATCTAGCGAGAGCATACTCTGTTCTGACGTAGATAATCCCCTTACTTGCCCCGATAGCAAATCCCGCAATCTCCATAGCTTCTATAACCCCGTGCGGATTTCCCTCTATAATCGATCTGTCCATAAATGCGCCAGGGTCTCCCTCGTCTGCGTTACATATAACATACTTCTCTTTATTATTTTCGGTTCTTGCAAACTCCCACTTTGTTCCCGTAGAAAAACCTGCTCCGCCCCTGCCTCGTAGTTTACTATCCTTAATCTCTTGGATTACGCTCTCTGGCGTCATTGTGCTTAGACATTTGTATATAGCCTGATATCCATCTACAGCAATGTAATCCTCTATATTCTCTGGGTCGATATAATCCCAATTCTTGCGAACAACCATCTTTTGTTTTTTGAAAAAATCCATTTCGTCGCGGGTGCTAGCCAATGAACCGTCTTTATTTCTATACAAGTTAGCCTGCTCAATCTCTCCTGCTATAGTTTTATCAAAGATATTTCTTGCGGCGTTTTCATCAACTTTAATGTAAAAAGTTCCCTCCGGATAAACCATCACGATAGGACCTTCTGCACATAAACCAAAACAACCACGATAGGTTACTCTACACTTTTTCTGCATCTTGCTTTCAATAATTTTATCTGCAAGTGCCTGATAAACCTCGCGACTTTTAATGCTAATACACCCTGTACTGCAACACACCATAAACTCGTGTTGAACAGAAGAAGGCTCTCCCCATCGTCCAGCTATCTCTTTACGGCGCCTATCTCTAACTTTATTTAATTCCTGTATCGTCATTCTTTCTCCTTACTTGCACTCTGCAAGAATTCTATCCACGTCAGCAACCGTAACATGCGCGTAAATCTTATCGTTGATACTAACCACTGGTGCCAGTCCGCAACAACCTAGGCAACGAACTTGGGACATTCCAAACTTACCGTCTGCTGTCACACCATTTTCTTCAACATTCAACTTGGATTTTAACGTATTTATAAGGTCATTTGCTCCTAGTACGAAGCACGCCGTTCCTGTACAAACAGAGATATTATACTTGGCTTTAGGAGTAAAAGAAAACTGGGAGTAGAATGTTGCAACACCAAATATTTCACTTTTAGAAACGTGTAAAACGTCGCTGATAATAGGAATTATCTGCTCTGGAATGTATCCAAAAACTTCGGACGCAAACTGAAGACAGTCTATTACATTTTCTTTAGACTTGAAGCGTTTAGTTATCGCTTTTCTAAATTCCTCTAATTTACTTATCTGTATCATTTTTTCTCCTTTTTACCCTAGCTCTAGTTGGTTCTTTTTGTTGCACGCCCTTTTCAACTGCGCCTTGCACCAATCGTTTTTCTTTATGTCTTTTTATTTCTCTAACTATAAGAGGCATGTACAATATCAGTAGCGCAAATATAAAGATTGCTAAATAAGAGAACATAAAGTGTGCCGTGCCGAACAGGTTGAGTGGTAAACCATTCTCCCTTATATACATAAAGTTTTCATTTAACCAGTAATTGCCTAACGACGCCCAACCCACTAAAGGAGCGAGTATTAGCGGTATTTGCCACAAGTCGTGGAGAGATTGTTTTATCTGTTTTGTAGCAGCTAAGGCAACCACCACACTTGGTAGCATTATATGCAAAATAATGCTTTCTATATCAAAGAATGTGATTACGTTATACTGATAATAATCACCAAATACGAACGTTAAAATTCCTCCCATCAAAGCAAAGAACGTGACAGCAGGATACAATCTTTTTGTGTTAGTGAACACACATATTGGTAGAACAAAAGCCATTATGTGACACAGATGGAAAGGCAGTGAACCCACCAATGTCGTTACTCCCGTCGCTACCTGTAGAATCATTCGAAACGTTCGCGAAACAATCATAAATATACAACAAAACATGATTAGTATCTTAGCAAATCTTTCATACTTTCTGCACAAGAAATATGCGATAACTAGCCATACAAAAACTCCCACCATAAGACAGATATGTAGCACAGAGAAAAGACCTTTTCCTGCTCCAAATGCTTGTTCGTTTGCAATCAACCAATCATAGAACGTAAATAACAAGTTTTGCATGCACACTTCCTAGTATAATTTATAAATAATTGTACAATAAATGCCTTTAATTGTAAAACAAATCACAAGTAAAAAGGGGACATTCTTTGATAGAACCCCCTTAATCAACATTTTACACCACACAAATTTATATGATTATACAAAAAATAAAGACCATTAGTCTTTATTTTTATGAATACTACACCTCTGGAGCGGCTTCAAATAATGTTCCAGCTTTAATCACAACCTTATATGACTGTGACTTAACTTCTTTGTTCCATTTCAAATCAAACTTGATTTCCATTTTGTCTGCAGAAACTAGAGGATAGTACCAGAAGAAATTGTCGCCATCTAGGAAGTCTCCTGTGTGTTCTTTGTCACCAATTTTTAGCTTGATGCCGTCAAAATTATCTATCTCTTTTGGAGCGGTGATTTGTAGTCCTACTCGGTTTCCAGCAGCACGCCCCAAGCTAAGATCTTCCTCGTAATAAGCAACCGTTTGTCCTGCTCCACCGAATGTTGCTACTCTTTTGTCTTCGTTATAAGAGAAGCTTAGCTCTGCTCCTCCAACATTGGACGGATCCCTTGTCACTGTCGCATACGGAACTGTCTTTTCGCAGGCAACTAATACCGTCAGAGAAAGCACCAATACTAGAGCTGCAGATATTGACTTTAAAAACTTTTTCATATAAATCTCCTTATTGAATTTTTATTATTATGTGTGCTTAGAAAAATATTATGCAGCTGATAATTGTAAAAATTTTCCTTTTAAAACAAAAAATCCTCCTTTACAATAAAATCCTTCAAATATTTTATTGCTCTTTAATTTGTTGCTTTATATTATTATTATAAAATATATTTAGTACTGTTATTTTTACAAATTCAATAAGGGAGTATTCCATGGAAGCAACAAAAAAACTGAATCTACAACAACCTAAGGCAAAAACTAAAAACTCTTTCTTTTTCAAGTACGGGTTATGGGCAATAGCAATAAACTTCGCCCTCTTTACAATACTTTTTTATGTGTTCGGCCGAGCTTCCATCTCGTACAGCCACCTAGCCCCCTTTGCGTTCGGGCTGTTTTTTGCGTTGATATATTGTAAATTTAACATCTTTAATCTATCAGTCTCATACATGGTGGGCTACGGATTGGCAACATTCTCACTAATCGGTCTTTACTCAGCATTAGGCGCAGTAGCTATAGCGTTAATAGTGTGGTTAATACACCGACAAATAAAGAAAAAGATTAATAAAATAACAGTGGGAATATACGGCATATTATCTCAATGGGTATACATATGGCTAAACAGCACTTCGTTGGAACAAGGAATAGCTGTGGCAATATCGGTAGTCCTGGGAGTATTTTTCCTATACGCAAGCGTGCATTTTCTATCTGCAACAATTGTGAGAGGATACAACTTTAAATTAGCTTCTGACGAAGCCATTTGCGGCTGTATCATACTCGCAGTTTTCGCCATGGGACTAGCCTCCATATCCCCTTTTGGAGTGGAGTTTTCTAAAATATTTTTGACTCTACTTATATTTCTATCCACCTATCTTTTTACCGGAATCTCCCCTATATTAATTGCTTTTTCCTCGGGAATAGGCGTAGGTCTATACACAGGGAATATTATATATACAGCCACTTTTATAACTTTTGCCCTGCTTTCTCTAGCGTTTAAAACTAACCATAAAATATTCAGCTGTATCGCAGTAATATTAGTTGAAGTAGTGCTGGGGCTATACTTTAAGGCGTATCCGCTCTTTAGTGTTTGGTCCATAGTAAGTGTCGCAATTGCAGGCGGGCTTTTCCTACTAACGCCTTTGAACATTTTCTCAAAGGCTGTGGATATGTTAGGCGGATACAGAGAGAAACTGGCTATACGTAGCGTAGTTAATAGGAGCAAGCAAGGAATCTGTCGACGAATGAACGAAATCGCCAACGTTTTTTTAGAGATGGATACAGTGTTTAGAAGCATGGTGCGAGGGTCATTATCGGAAGAGGACGCAAAGGCTATGTTAACACACGAGATTGTAGATAACTGTTGCAAGAGTTGTCCTGAAAAGAATAATTGTTTGCGGGCGAACGGAAAGTATACCACTGAAGTGCTATCAAGCATAGTGGATGCTGGTTTTGAAAGAGGTAAAGCTACTTTACTGGACGTTCCCCAATATCTTGCCAGCAAATGTGGGAAAATCAACAGCATAATAAGTACAACCAATCAAATCCTTAACAACTACAAACAGCATGTGTCTATGGTACATAATATCGACAGTAGTAGAATTTTAATCGCGGAGCAACTTAATGGCGTTGGTGGAATTCTTAGAAATTTAGCTAATGAGGTTAACTTGAATATTTCTTTTGACGTAGAACGCGAAACGAGAATTATCGAGGAACTGAGCTATAAAAACATTTTCTGCGTAGAGGCTTTGGTGTACGAAGAAAATATATGGAACAAAAATGTTACACTGATTCTGAGGAATGAAAATATTGATAATGGTATTATCGAAAAGATAATAAGTAAAATTTGTAATAGCAAGCTAGCTGTTACAGAAGCGTCTACCGCTACCATACCAAACTGTGTGCTGGTAAACTTAAGAACCTGTGCCAACTATGACATTGTATTTGGACAAGCCAGCTGCAGTAAATCCGGTATAGTATGTAGTGGGGATACTCACTCTCTCACAAAGATAGAAGAGGGCAGATATATGATCGCGATATGCGATGGAATGGGTAGTGGAGAGCACGCAGAAAAATATAGCTCTTTGGCGATAAGTTTGATTGAGAATTTTTATAAGGCAGGATTTGATAACGAAATTATTTTAAGCAGTGTAAATCGATTACTTAGTTTAAACAACGAGGAACGATTTTCTGCGCTTGACATTTGTGTGCTCGATTTAAGACAAAACACTTGTGACTTTATTAAGCTGGGAGCGCCATACGGTTTTATAAAAAGAAAACTGAGTACAGAGATAGTAGAAACTTCGGGGCTACCTATTGGTGTACTAGAAGAGATGAAGCCTCACATCGTTAAAACTATAGTGCAGGATTTTGACAATATCATACTAGTTTCTGACGGAATAACCGACGCATATGGAAGTAAGGAGCAATTACAATCCTTTATCAATAATATAAACACTAACAATCCTCAGAAAATGGCAGACGAAATATTAGACCAGGCAATGGATATACTGCACGGCGTTAGTAAAGATGATATGACAGTTGTAGTAGTAAGAGTTTTTCCATTATCTTAAAATATACCTATTGACAACACATCAAAAACAAGGAAATCCTTGTTTTTTATTTGCCTATACTATATAATAAATATGTTAAGGAATAACAACCTATAGGGGAAATATGTTAAACATTAAAAAACTTATTATAGAAAACAATTTAATTGCGTCTGGCGATGTTGTTGGTGTAGCTTGTAGCGGGGGCATAGATAGTATGTGTTTGCTACATTATCTACATGCAAATCGCGCTCTTTTTGATTGTGAAATTATTGCCATCAATATTGACCACAACATCCGAGAGAACAGCAACTATGATTCTCTATTCGTTAAAGAATATTGTAAAAATAATAATATAAAATGCTTGTCTTTTAAGTTAGATATCCCGAAACTATGTGCCGATAGAAAGATTGGTATGGAACAAGGAGCTAGAGAAGGTAGGTATCAGACCTTTAAAAAACTGGCTAATGAGCGCATTATATCCAAGATTGCTTTAGGACATCATGTTTCTGACCAGGCGGAAACCATTCTTCTAAATATCTTTCGAGGAAGCGGAATAGTAGGGGCTAGAGGAATGGAAGCGATGCGGGAAAACTTTTATATCCGCCCATTATTAACCACTACAAAAAGTGAAGTTGTAGCGTACGCAAAGAAACATAAAATTAAACACGTAGAAGATGAAAGTAATTATGAAAATACACCCGCAAGAAATTATCTGCGCAATATAATTATCCCTGCCATTAAAAAAAGATGGCCGGCCGTAGAATCCACTCTGAGCAATTTCTCATCCGCATGTAAGCAAGATGATGATTTTATAGAAAGCACAATTAGTAATCAGGCGGTTATCATAGATAACTATAATACTTGCAGAGTTTCTACCAGTTACCTTTCTTATCCTAAAGCCGTTGCTTTTAGAATATTAAGAAAGGCATGCAAAACCATCGGCGTTTTCATGGACATAGAAACACGTCACTTAAACATAATGGTGGGATTGGGGCTGGAAGCAGAAAATGGCAGCAGGATTAATTTGCCACACGGACTCACTGTTTTAAAAGAATATGGATATATTACTTTGACTAACCAACAAGTCATTCCTCAACAAATATCTCTTCCTCTGAAAAAAGGTAAAACGGACATTCCGTACTTTGGAGTGCTAGAAATTGTCAATACACGTAACGTTGATGACAAAAACCCATACACTCATCTAGTGGATGTAAAGAAAATTCCTACCTCTGCAGTGTGGCGATATAGAAAAGACGGGGACTCTTTTGAAAAGTTTGGTGGTGGTACAAAAAGCTTAAGCAATTACCTGATTGATAAAAAAATCCCGCAGCGCTTACGTAATGGAATCCCTGTGTTAGCTTGTGGTAGTGAAATTTTTATTATTGCCGGCGTGGAAATAAGCAACAAGGTAAAAATAACTAAGGACAGCAAAAGCGCTTGGGGAATAAACGTTATAAAATTTAACTAACAAAGGATTAGCATATGAAAATTTTTGTTCATCACGATTTAAAAGAACTAGCAACAGAATTTGCGAAGAATAAATCTACATTATATATAGTGGGCGGATACGTCCGTGATTCTTTATTGGGCAAAAGAACATCTGATATAGATGTTACTTCTAATTTACAGCTGCCACAAGTTGAGAATATAGCTAAAAAGTTGGGTTGGAAGTATACCTCCATGAGCGACCGTCTAGGGACAGCTATTTTATCTAACAAAAATCTTAAAATGACTTACGCAACATTCAGAACAGAGAAATACAAAGAAGGTGGAGAACATGCTCCCTATGAAGTGAAATTTATTAAAGACATTCGGAAAGATTCGGAACGCAGAGACTTTACTGTTAACGCTATATATTTTGATATTATAAAAGAATTGTTAGTAGATTTTTATAACGGCTTAAGAGACATTAAAAAAAGGACATTGCGTACTATTCTGGAGCCGGAAAAAGTGTTTGCTAGTGACGGGTTACGTATTATGCGACTTATCCGTTTCGCTGCTCAACTCAATTTTAAAGCTGAAGCTAAAACATTTGCTGAAGCTAAAACTCGAGGCCCGCAACTACACTATCTATCTAAGGAAAGGATATTAAAGGAACTAACTAAAATAGCCGCTTCCGACAATTTAGAACGCTCAATTTCTCTAATGAACAGCATCGATATTTGGTATCATATGCTAGGACTTCCTAGAAAATTTAAAATGAACAATAAATTTGTTGAAGCTATCAAAGCCTGTCCATCCGAGTACTCCTTCGCAATGTTTATATGCGCCGTCATATTCCAAAAATTAGAGGGTGCAATGGGGTCAATTTCGAACCTAGAATTTCATGTGCAGGGGCTAATTGGTAAGGCTGGACTAAACACCAATCAGGAAACTATCGATAAAGTTCTGATGCTTTATCCGATGATTCATCTGTTCTTCGCAGGTAACGATTATCAGGCACTGGCAATCAAATATTTCCCTCTCAAAGAGACGCTGTATCAGGCATTTTTTCAGCTAGGAAAATATAAGCTGGCAAGCTTAGAGAGGTATATTCAGTCTTGTCAAAACAAAAATAAACCCTTAGCTCCGTACCAACTAGCAGTCTCTCCTGAGCAGTTGTTGGATGCCGGAGTTAGCTCTAAAAATATGACAGCAGTATTGAACGTTCTAGTATACAAATGTCTGCGAGATAATTTAGCAAATTCCAAGAAAGAGCTTGTTGCAGCTGCACTCGAGGTAAACAGTCTTATCAATAAGCAAAGACAAGCTCGACAATAGTATCTGGCAAGCATAATAAAAAAATTAGGTTGCGAAATTTAACACGAGTTTTAGTGCTAACACAATCTAGTTTTTTTATATGTTAAAAATAATACAATTTTCACGCACAATCTATTTTTTTCTTTCGTATATCTCGTCGGCTAAAGCCACAAATTCTTCTATGGAAAAAGTTTCACCTCTTACTTTTGTGTCATGCCCCAACTTGTTAAATATCTCTTCTAATTGCTCTGTACTCAACTTAAACGCATGTTTTAGGTTAGACATATATACTTTGCGTCTGTTTTCGAAAGCAGCTCTTATACAACCCGATAGTGTTTTTTTGTCTTTAACAGTAAATTTATCTTTAACAATATCTATTTTAATAACACAGCTATCAACCTTCGGTGGTGGCATAAACATATGTTTTTTCACAATTTTTATAATCTTCGTGTTACCATTAAAAGCCAACACTGCGGTTACAGCACCGTACTGTTTGCTTCCGGGCTGGGAGGTGAATCTCTCCGCCACTTCTTTTTGCACAGTCAATACTAGCGAGGATAATTTTGTCGCATGCTCTAGCAGTTTAAAGATGATAGGAGTGGTGATGTAGTAGGGAATATTCGCTACTACCGTGTACGCTCCATCGATACGAGATTCAATCTTTTTCATTTCCTCTTTCATGAAATCTCTAAACACTACTTTAACGTTATCGTATGCTTTTAAATTTTCTGCCAACACAGGCTCTAAGGAAAAATCTATCTCATACGACACAACTTGTTTTGCGCTCTCTGCCAGTATTTTCGTCAACGTGCCCGCGCCCGTACCTATCTCCAACACGTTACTATCTTGATTTATTCCGGCAGCTGCAACTATGCTTCTTAGCAAATTTGTATCTGTTAAGAAGTGTTGTCCATATTGTTTTTTAAAATTAAATTGGTACTCTTTTAAATTCTCTAACACGATTTTCTCCTACTGTAATTTTTTGAAAAAATTATACACATTCTTATTGGTGACTTTCTCTACTTCCTGTACTGAAACCTCTTTAAGTTCCGCCAGTTTTTCTGCTACCAAATTCACGTACTTTGGTTCATTTATTGCACGTCCACGGAAAGGGTGAGGGGTAAGATACGGACAATCTGTTTCCAGTATGATACGAGAAAGGGGTATATCTTTCACCGTCTTCTGCAGCTCTGTAGCATTTTTGAAGGTAATTGCCCCTCCTACTGAAATCATGTCGATTAACCCACGCGCTTCCTCAAGCGACTGAGTCGTCTCAGAAAAACAGTGTAACAGTACGCCGTTGTTCAGTATATGTTTATATTTTTTTAATATATTTATCATGTCTGAAATGGAATCTCGGTTATGTAAAACAACAGGTAAAGACAGCTCGTTAGCCAGTTTCAACTGCTCGATAAACACTCTCTTTTGCACCTCTTTATCGGTGTTAGGATAGTGGTAATCCAGTCCTATTTCTCCTATAGCTAGTACTTTTGGATTGTTGGAACTTTTACGTAAGAAGTTCACTACTTGTGAGTTGAAAGAGTGCGACTCACTAGGGTGTATGCCTAATATGCAGTAAACGTTTGGATGTTTTTGAGATAGATTAAAACTGTTCACCATGGTTTTATAGTTATATGATACACAAAAACCCTTAGAAACATTATTTTTCTCTAAATTAGAAATGAGAGTATCCACATCCTGATATCTTTCGTCTGTCAAGTGTGCGTGCGTATCTATAAACATTGTTCAACCTCTGCGACAAGAGTATAGCAAAAAAAACGATTTAAAACAAATAAATATATAAACTTATCCCGTCAGTCATTATTACAAGCCTTCCATTATATACATATTACTAGCAGGATTATATCCTGTAGTTTCGGTGGCGGAGGGGACATGTCTATAGTTTGGACATCAATCATGGTTGCCTGTATCTGTATTATGCTGATAACAAATCCTGAGGCAATATTCAACACGATATTGTCAGGCGGTGAGAAAAGCATTGCGCTTTCGTTGAAGTTATGGGGAATTTATACGGTGTGGCTGGGCATTCTTAAAATTATCGAGGATACTAAGCTGGACGAAAAGATTGCCCGCTTACTTTCTCCCGTCATCAATAAATTATTTGGAAAACTCGACCCTGACACGAAAAGACAGGTGGCTATTAACTTGACCAGCAACGTTCTTGGCATGGGGAATGCATGTACACCGAGTGGTATAGCGGGCATGGCAGGCATGGACAAAGGGACGGGGAAAATCACTCGCCAGATGTCGATGTTTTTTATACTAAACACTGCCTCTTTACAGATAATACCTTCAACCATTATAGGACTAAGAGCTCTAGCAGGTAGCTCCTCTCCTAATGATATAATATTTCCTATCCTAATTTCTTCTTTCGCGGCTGTAGTTAGCGGGCTAATTTTAGTACACCTATTTTCAAGAATACACTTTAAGCGCAAGAAAAAAGAGGCGCGCGCACCAAGGCAGAAATCAGTGTTCAAAACAGGTGCAAAATGAGCGCATATATCATTCCTATATTTATCTTGAGTATCATAGTATACTCGTCTATAAAAAGAAACAACACCTACACCAGCTTTGTCTTTGGCGCAAAAACCTCTTTTGATTTAGTACTATCTAGCTTTCCGTATATAGCCACGATATTCGTCGCGATAGAGTTGTTTAGTGCTAGTGGATTGAGCGCGATGTTAGCAAATTTCTTATCTCCTGCATTTTCTTTGCTAGGCATTCCTGTTGAGCTAAGTGAACTACTTCTCCTCAAACCCTTTAGCGGATGTGGAAGTTTGGCAATACTGGAAACAGTCTTTCAAACGTACGGTGTAGACAGTTATCTCGCACGCGCAGCCTGTTGCATCGCAGGCAGTGGGGAGGCAATATTTTACATATCTGCAGTATACTTTTCAAAAACCACCGTGCAAAAATTCTTATACGCTATCCCTGTCGCTCTCGTGGCAAACCTAGTTGGGGCAATCGTAGGATGCTGGCTTTGTAGAGTGATATGACTATTTTTATCAAAAGACCATAATTTCACTTGTTTAATGGTTTTATAAAACACATATTTAGTTCACAGCGGATAAAAAATACGGGCGGTTAATACACGTACTGCTTTGTTGTTTAGACCAACCTATTTACTGTTTTTATTAAAAGGGTTTGCTACTAAAAAATATATTTATTCTGTATCTATTTTCTCAGACGAGAGAATATAGTATCCCTTATCTCTCTTTAATATCTTGCAATTCCTAAACACACTTTCCATGTGCTTTTTCGCACTCTCTTCCCCATGTTTTTTACGTATAACCAATACTAGCTTAGCATTTGCCGTCATGTTGTTTTTAGAAGATTCTATCAAGTTGAATAAATTACTTTTACCCGCTTTGATAGGCGGATTTGTTATAATGTAGTCATATTTATCAGAGAGCTTTTCATATCCACTACTCTCTACAACACTTCGTACATTTGTGACTTTATTTCTCTCCACATTTCCTGTACTTAGTCGCACGGCTGTACTATTAATATCTGCCATATCTAGAATCATATTTGGACGCATGCTTGCTAAAATTATACCTATTGTTCCCACGCCACATCCTAAATATAGCACAGTGCATTTTTCGTCGCCTATAACCTGTGACAATACGGTATCTATTAATAGTCGACTGCCGTCGTCCAACTTGTTTTTGCTGAACACATCATTACCACTGCTAAAAGAAAAGTTTCGTTCAGCGTATTGCACGTCAAACGAAAAACTTTCTGTCTGCTCTGAAGGTATAAAATAATGTCTCATTCTTTTCCTATCTTTTATCTTTTTCTTAGTTCATAACCGTCTTTATTATCTTGCACTTCGTACCCTAAGTCCTTTATTTTATCTCGTAAAATATCTGACTTAGCCCAATCTTTGTTCTTTCTGACTGCTATTCTTTCTTCCGCCAATGCAACCACTTCCTCAGGAATATCTTCAACCTGTGCTGATATATATTTCTCAGCGTTAGCCAAGTCTACCCCGAGAACCCTATCAAACTTCAGCAGCAACTTATATATCTTATTGTTTTTCTCTTTGATTTTGAGCAGTTCCCATACAACAGCTAGGGCGGTTGGAAGATTTAGATTGTCATTAACCGCTTCTAAAAACTTACCTTCTAACTGATTTAGAACACTATCGTCTACAACATCTTTTCCATTTTTATTAGCCGAAACTGCTGCATATATTTTATTTAATGCCGACTGTGCTCCGCTGAGAGCTTCGAACGTGAAGTTCTGCTGTTTAGAATAGTGGGCTGTAAGGAAGAAATATTTTAAGTCTATAGCTCTGAATCCGCGCTCCTCTAAATCAGCTACTCTATACGTCGTTCCCAGACTCTTACTCATCTTCTTTCCGTCAACCATCAAATGCTCAAAGTGGAACCATAGTCCCACAACGTTTTCTCCCGTGATACCATAGTTTTGGGCAATCTCATTTTCGTGGTGGACAGTTTTGTGTTCTACTCCGCCACCGTGGATATCAATATTGTTTCCAAGGTATTTATGTCCAATAGTTGAACACTCCATGTGCCAACCGGGATATCCTTTACCCCAAGGACTGTCCCACTTCATAATGTGTTCTTTTGGCGCTTTTATCCACAAAGCAAAATCTGCAGGGTGTTTTTTATTAGGGTCAACTTCTACTCTTGCTCCTGCTTTTTTATCCTCTAAAGATATTCCACTCAGAGCACCGTACTGTGGAAACTTTGATATATCATAATATATTGCGCTTGGTGTTTTATAGGCGAATCCTTTATCCAATAATTGTTTAACTAGCTCAATGGTTTCTTCTACCACACTTGTAGCTTTGATTATATGCTCCGGCATATCTATATTCAATTTTCTCATATCATTTAGGCAGATTTCTGTGTAGTATTCAGCAATTTCCCATGGGCTTTTCTTTTCCTTTCTGCTAGCTACAACCATTTTATCTTCGCCTTCATCTGCGTCGCTTGTAAGGTGTCCGACATCGGTTATATTCATTACCCCTGTAATGTTATATCCGTTATATTTTATAGCTCTACGCATAAGGTCCATCATAACAAATGCTCGCATGTTTCCTATATGTTGATAGGAGTAAACGGTAGGTCCGCAAAAATACATGGTTACCTTTTTGCCCTTAGGCTCAAAGTCACTAATTTGTCTGTCTAAAGAATTGTATAATCTTAACTTGCTCATATTATCTCCTTATGTAATTTTATCACAACAAGCCGCATACATACTTCATTATGCGACATCTTCTTTCCAAAATATATTAATATTACAAATAAAATGCTACTATTAGAATTTCTTTTTAAATATCTCTAGCACTTCATCTAACTTTTTTTCCAGCAACTTCGCTTCTTTATCTGTATTTATAATTCCCAAAAGCTCCCGTTCCATTGCGTCGAGAAACTTGTTAAGTTCTTCGTTACCTTTCTCAGTAATTGTATAACTAATATTTCTTTTGTCTTCTTGGCTTTTTGATGAGTTTATTAACCCATCCATAACCATGCTTGAACATAATAGCGCCAGATTGCTTTTTGCTATTCCTAACTTATCGATCAAAAAGCTCGGCGACGCCTCCTTTTGCTCACTCAATAAAAAAAGAACCTTATGTTTAGCTGTCAACACAGTATTTTTGTTCGCTTCTTTCACGTCAAAACCATCACACAACTTTTGTAGTATGATTCTCAACATTGTTATTTGACGTTGAATCTTAGATTTTTTCATAGCTTCCTTTACATTTATTGGTATTGAACATCAGGGTAAGAGCCCTAATCATAGTTATTATAATATAATTAGTTGATAAAATCAATAAAAGATTCAAAATTATTAATTAATTTTATTGGAAGATATTGTTTATTTGTATTTTTATTTTTAGTTGTAAAAATATATCTTTTATTGTATAATATTGGTGACTGATAAATCTTTTAGGAAACTTGATTCATCTGTACAATTATTATAATTATAGACTATTTTATTGTAGCAGCAAAGTATTTCACACATAAGGGGAGAAAGATATGGAACACTATATCATAACAGGGGCAAGTGGACATCTAGGAAATTCTTTAGCACAAGAACTTATTGCTCGAGGAAAGAGAGTTATAATTACTCTGAGAACATATAAATATATGTCACCTCTTTACTGTGCGGATGCAGAAGTTGCATACGGGGATTTAACTGACGAGAAGTTTCTGATAGATTTGATAGACGAGGATAGTGTAGTTATACACTGTGCTGGACTGATGGAACTGGGGAAAGGAAATAAGAAGAATTTATTCAAGGTGAACTTTGAAGGAACAAAAAAGCTGGTTGACGTATGTATCAAAGAAAAAGCTAAAAAGTTCATATATGTAAGCACAGTTGATGCAATAGAGAAAAAAGATGACGGAAAAGATATTCGTGAGCCACTAGGAGAGATATTTCCCGACAACTTACCAAGCGCGTACGCTCAGAGCAAGGCCGCTGCTACTAAATATGTTTTAGAGCAGGCACGAGCAGGAAAGATAAATGCGAACGTTGTATATCCTACAAGCTTAATAGGTCCGAATGACCACAAGGTAAGCAACAACGCACAAATCATGGTGGACTACATAAACAAAGAAAAACTCGCTTTAGTGAAAGGAAGTTATAACTTTGTAGACGTTAGAGATGTAATAGATGGTATTATCAAGATCATTAAAGTTGCAGATAGTGGAGAAGATTTCATTCTAGGGGGATACGACGTTTCAGTAAAATCATTCTTTGAACTAATCAATAAAAAGATAAAAAGAACCACTCTTCCAAAAGAGTTGTCGAGAGGCAAGGCGCTGTTGTTTGCTTGGTTTATGAACATAGGCAAAAAGGTAGAGGAAAAGAAAGTTGTGTATAACTCTTACTTCATTAAATCTCTAGACAACAACCATAAGTTTAGTTCAAAAAAGGCAAAGGAGCGTTTAGCATTTAAAACCCGTCCTGTTGAACAAACTTTCGCAGATGCGATTGATTGGTTGCAGGAGAATAAACCTGAATTATTTAGATAATTTACATAGCCCAAACAGGTTTAAATGGCCAAAATTGTAATGTAGAGTAAGTATAATAAAAGATGGCAAACAGAATAGAAAATGTACGGCGTAAACAATATGTATTATACGTAAAAAAAACAAACCCTCTGGTTTGTTTTTTTACTGTTTATATCTTTCTTTACTTAACTATATATTTGCTCTAGTAACACCTATACTCTAATTAAACTGAGATGTTGTTTCTATTTTTTATATTTTATTATACTTATATTTTATAACATAACTTACTTAAGCAAACACTTTATACTATAATAATTTCACAACAAATTTTCTTATTATTTTTTGAATATTGCCCAGAATTCTTTATCTCCGATCGTGTTAGCTTCAATCCCCGTTAGAGCCTCTCCCGTTCCCTCTTCATTATTATACCAGCCAAGGAATGTGGACGATCCAGAAACTCCTGGTAATATAATTTCGTTCTCGACCGTATAGGAATATACTACACTTCCCGGATCTGTGAATACCGTATCGCCGGATAGATGGTAGGTTATGGTGTAGATGATTGGAGTCCATTTTGCATGCAATTCTTTATTCCCGTAGCTGCCATTCATTATGTGGGTTAAACTGTCGCCAGATAAATCACCCGTGGTGTACCAACCATCAAACGAGTATCCTACTCGAGTTGGCACAGGTAACGTTTCGGTATATAGCGTTGTATAGTTTGTTGGATATACTTCCGGCATAGTTCCCTTGTTTTCAGTGTAGCTTATGGTATAGGATATCGCTTCCCACTGCGCATACAACTTGCGATCACCGATCTGTCCCACACCTATAGATGTCACTGGCACACCAGTATAATCAGCATTGCTGTACCAGTCGATGAATTCAAACCCATTGCGGGTTGGAGATGGCAGAGAATCTATCCCTTTCAACATTGTGTAAGAATTTTGTAAATCCACCAATTCAGCATCACTATCTAGGTAATATTTAACGGTATAATCTACTATATCAAATTTAGCATATAGCACAGTATCTTCCTCTATCTCTTGTGAAATATCGAATTCTGTGTCATAAGAATCTTCTAGGAACCAACCTTCGAATGAGTATCCTGTCCTACTTAAGTTTGGAATATAGTTTCCGCCAACAACTGTATTTTTATCAATGGTTATTGTGTGCGAAACAGATTCTCCCTGTAAAGTTATTATAAAGCTTATATCCACCAACTCTATCCACTTCGCGTACACCGAGGTGGGCGTAGAAATCTTTTGTTTTGAAAAGTCAAACAGCGTCGTGTAAGTATTAGTTGTATACCAGCCCACAAATCTATTCTTTTCCTTTTGTAATTTAGTCTGATCAGGAATTGTGGCAAAGTAATCTATCGGGATGTCGACTTCATATTTTTCCGTATTTAACGGCGTACTGCTGTTAGCGTAAGTACCGCCATTTAGCATATGTGTCAACTTGACTTTTTCACGCTCCCATTTGCCATATAGGGAAATATCTGATGTTACTGGACGATTATATATCAGAGAGTAGTCTATTCTATCTCCCAAAAACACATCTGTGTACCAGCCACCGAAAGACCACTTTTCAACTGACGCTATTCCCAACATTTTATTGGTTACGCTCTTGTTTTCTTCAATGGTGTACTCAAGGGTCTGAGTAGAGTTTGGGAAGATATTGTATAACGTTAAAGTATAGACATTAACGTATTTCGCATAGATTATTGAGCCGTCTGTTACTGCGTGAGCATTCTGACTGGTGAGAGGGTATAGTCTTCGTTCTTCATCTAAAAACCAACCTTTGAAAAGCTTTCCTTCTATCGTAGGAGCTAACGGATTAAAATCATCCAGTGCTGGACGGTATTCATAAACCATTGTCTGTTCGTCATCTAAATGTAGCGTTATGTAATGTTTTGTCTGCAGCTCTTCTTTGTGTTCTTTATGTAAGTAAAAAATTCCTAGTGCTCCTATAAGTAGCAGACTTACAGCGAGTACTGAAACTAAAGTTAGAACGGTAGCCCAAACATTATCGACTCTTTTTTCTTTCATTTTATCTCCCATATACGCTTAGTATATACATATCACGAGTAGTATATCACATTGATATTTTTTAGGCGAATGTTTGAAAACATTTTATTGTTATTGAAATAAGCATATTTCTTATACACACCTTAATACACTGTATAAAGGGGGAAACATGGAAAATATTATTAAAATAAACGCAACAAAACAACTCCAAGTAAGAAACCATTCTCTTCATTTAGATAACCGAAACAAGCTATCTGTAACTGGAATTTCTAAGATTCTTAGCGCTAATCCCAGCCAAATTACTGTGCGAACTAATGACGCAAAATTGTTGGTCTCGGGTAGTGGTCTAAGTGTGACAAAATTGGACGTAGAAAACGGCACGTTGGAGATTGAAGGCACAATAAATTGTCTTAAATATTCCGACAACGTTAGTATAAAAGGATTTTGGAGAAAAATATTTAAATAATGTTAGATACCCTTAGTCAACCCATTACTCTGTTATGGTTTCTTCTGTTCGGAATTTTCTTTGGTTGCTGTATTGGTTGTGTGAAAAATATTAGAAAGCTCGCAAAACACATTGTCTGGAAATGGATAACTGATTTTTTACTGTCCATAGCTTGCAGTGCTCTTTTGATTTATTCTCTCACCCTTTTTAATTATGGCGAGATTCGTCTTTATCTTTTAATATCTTTCGTTTTAGGTGTCGTACTTGAACGCTACACCTTGGGCATTTTATTTGCTAAACTCTTTGATTATATGTATAATAGATTATCTAAAATACATAACAAAGTATTAACTACCAAGTTAGGACGTGTTATCTTTAAGTAGGTAAAATGTTAAAAGATACATCTAAAAACTTTAAAATTATATGGTTTACAGTAATAGGGTTGTTGTTGGTTTTTTTTATAGCCAGCATCATACAACTTGTCTTTTTAGGAAGCATGAAAAACAAACAGCGACAGTTAAATCATAGTCTGGATAATATCCAGCAACAACTGGCAGGGTACAAAAAGAAAATAGAATATTTACAGTCAGACGAGTTTTGGGAAGAATACGCAAGGGAACACGGCTATGTCAAACAGGGGGATGAGCCGATTGAGGTAGGAGATTAATGAAAAAAACAGTTAGGATTTTATTGTATATAATACTCTCTCCGATACTGTTTTTTTATTTTATAGGACGTATTATTGCTGCACGACTATCGATACTGTCTGCGCAAAAAGCCATCTCTCGTATCCAGCCTTCTACTGTCGATGCCTTAACAGGATACCAGTTTGAAGACTTAATTTCTCTTGTCTGCAAGTCTCAAGGATATGTAACTAGAAACACACCGAAGAGTAAAGACGGCGGAGCAGATATAATAATTGAGAAGTGGAAGCAAAAGAGCGTTATTCAGACAAAAATGTACTATAACCACACTGTGGGTAACAGGGCAGTACAAGAGGCACATACCGCAAAAGATTTCTTTGACGCACAAAACGCTATCGTTATAACAAACTCAAAGTTCAGCTTGCCGGCACAACAGATGGCAAATAAGCTCAACGTCATATTAATAGACGGAAATATGTTAAAACAACTACTGAAAAAACAGTTGTTGTTGGATACAATGATTGCTAAGAACAACCAATTAACCCAACAAATAACTTAAGCCATATTAAAGATAAAAAAGAACGTCTAAGCGTTCTTTTTTTTGTTATCTGTTGTCTTTCTGTTGTTTTCTTTTTTGACGACAGTCTTTACAACGAAGAGGAGCTGAGAACCCTCTTTCTGCGTAAAACTCTTGTTCGCCAGCAGTGAAAATGAACTCTTGTCCACAGTCTCTACAAATTAAAGTTTTGTCTTGCATTGTTAACCTCCTAATAATTTGGAAATTTTACAAAACAATACTTTTACGTTAAATTTATCTTTAAACATATGATTTATAACTTTCCTATATTATATATTATAACAAAACTTTATAAAAAGTCAACAACCTGTGTAATTTAAATCATTAATTATAAAGTTATATTTATCTACACACACTGTCTATAGGCAAAAGTTACTGTTTTTACAACCCTATTAAACCATTTTACTTGGAGAAATTATAGCAATGTGATACAATTAAAGCCGTATAGAGGTAGTTATGGATAACAAAAAAAAGTCGTCATCGTTCGTTACAGCTGGAATATTAGCATTAGTAGTGGGCGCAACAAGTGTTATGTCTGCACTTGTATCTCTTGCATTGCCATCTACATACAATGTGTTTGTGTCAATTGTTTTTTTGAATGTGGTGGGCGCATTGTTTGACTTGGCTGCTGCTGGACTGAGCATTTGGTTTGGCATTAAACTTATATTGGTTGCAGACGCAGTCAATAAAAAAACTTCTAAAGAGATAAACACATATTTTCAAATTGCTTTCTGGGTTGCCATAGCATTCGGAATTGTATCTGTTTTCTCTGCTGATAATATGGTTATAATGATAACGGTTCTCTACTTTGTTATCTCGATATTAATTCTCAGAACACAGTTGACGTTAACTCAAGGAGAAGTTATCCAAGCAACGGGGGAAACATTGCAGAAAGAAGATATCTCCACAAAGGAGCAGGGTGTTCCTGTTACGAAGACAGATGCAAAAATTATTAGCAGCGACATAGACGTTGTTAGTGCTAAAATTGAAGAGCTCGCTAAACTTAAAACCGACGACGTTATTACTGAAGATGTGTATCTCGCTCTGAAAAAAGAGTTGTTGAAAGGTGTAACCAAGAAGGGTCTACCTGTGGCGAAGAAAAAGGTCGAAACCGTGGCGAAAAAGCCGAAGAAAAAGGTCGACATACCAGCACAGAAAAAAAGACATAAAGATAGTAGTTATACAATAAGCGAATTAAACGATTACGATAACTGGGATGATGAGCAGTAAAAAGACTGGAAGTTTCTTAAAATTTTTATACAATAATAGGTGGGTCATATGAATAAAAATAAAAAGACATTAATTTTAGTATCAGCGATTTTGTCACTATGCGTAGCGCTAATTTCTGTGCTTATGTTAGTAGTAATAGCGACAGGTTCTAAAGAAATAATTCGTATAGTTTATGAATCTTTAGCATTAGAGGACGGCGTAGAATTGTGGGTAGCGGTAGAAAGTTACCAGAAGGTTGTTGAAGGAATATTTGTATTCTTCACAATAATCTTAGGACTATCTTCAGCTGCAAATATCTTTGTAGGAACCTCTCTATTGATATCCTTGAAAAAAGCTTCCTCGATGGACAGCATAAGAGGAATGGTTTTAGCATGTACCATCATTTCCTTTTTGCTAGGCGGCTCAATAGTAATTGCGATACTGCTTTTAGTGGCATTAATGAGTGATTCAAAAACTAAGACTCCAACTGAAGAGATAGAGGAGAGTGGCGTTAAGTCGGCACTTTCCGAACAGGATAAAATTATAGAACGCGTTAAAAAGATAAAAGAACTAAAAGATTCGGGTGCTATAACTGAAGACGAATACAAGGCGATGCTCAAACAAATCTTGCTATAAACTTAAGGGGGTTTGATTGTGGATAAAAGAAAAAGAATTTTATGGAGAACGGTAGCTGGAGTAAGTTTAACACTAGCCTTACTGTGGATATTTGTACTTGTGCTGGTATCTGTCAACATAGATTATCTAAGAATCAATCTATATGAGTTGCTTGGTGGAGGGCTGTTGACGGGCATTTCCACAAAAATACACATTGCCTTCTTCATAATATATTTTGCCACATGTATAATGGCCAACATTCTATTTTCGGTTATTTATATCAAGATAAGCAGTTTTAGTTACGAAAAATATGCAGAGTACCAGAGGCGTCTAGGAGTTATGCTGGTAATACACTTTCTGATGGGCGGATACCTCATCCCGCTAGTCGTAGGAGCATTCCTACTTTCTCCTAAAAAAGAAGTTAAAAGATACGCTGAAGCAGTCATTAATTCAAATATCTCTTTAAATATCAACAAGTTAACAAAAGAGATTCAAGAGGTTAAAAAGAGTTTTGTTACAGGCGAAATATCTGAAACAGAGTACAAGAAAAAGTTAAACGCTATTCTGAGCTCACACACAAAACGTTAATATTAAAAAAGCGGGGCTTGGTGTTTATTCACCAATCAACCCCGCGGTTATTTTTTTTGCCCAGCCCGAACTAAACAATGAGTACAGGGGTGAGAATTCTTTTATATATTCAACGTGCAAGTTTTCTAACAATTCTTGTCTTATTTTAAGTTCTCTGGAATGTCTTATATTTCCAACAATGTTATTCTGCTCAGAGTACACTTGGGATATGGTGTTGGCATACATTGATTCAAAACTTCTACTGTTGGTGAAGATTTCTATCTTGGTTTTTGTTATCAGCGGGCTGCATTTTTCTTCTACATTAGACTGTAAACTATTAACTATGTTTTTATATAATACGCTGCCACTAACAATATTGTTTTCGGACACTCTTTTTGTCTCTATACATTTGGAGTACAAAGTTTTAATAGTAGGGTCGGTCATAAGGATATTTTGAAGCTCTTTATCAAAGTTTGTTGTTAGCCCTTTCATGTTTTCTGTTTGACTCTTCAGGGAAACGATTGCATTATCAATTTGTGAATAGTAGCATTTCTCATTAATAGATCTTACTTTGTTTCCAAAAGTTTCGTTTATTTCTCTCATAAAAATATCGTATTCCAACTTAGAATCTAAACTGCTTGCAATCATCATATGCTCGCCTTCAAGCTCCTGTAATTTTTTGTATGCATACAACAGTTTCTCAGAAACCCTTATATAGACCACACTACTTTGAGTGCTGGTATTAGGCATATCGACACTTCTAAAAGCCACATCTATGTCGCTCAGCATGGACTTTATTTTTCGTAGTCCGCGCGTGTATTCATACACAATTTCTTCACGATCAGCGATAACTTTGTCATACACATCTTTTGTTGTTTGAACAAATAACTGTTGTAACATCTTTGTTTGTGTAGAAAACCCATTATACTGGCAGATATCCACATCTTCTTTTAGAAGTTCTTCGTACTGAGAGTTGTATTCATTTAACTTATTCTGTAGCTTTTTTTCAACGGTAAGTTGCACATGATTATCTTGTATAGCATATGCAAAGTTGTAGTATTCATCTAGCAATTCTTGCATCGATATCATGAAGTCAGCGACTTTATCACATTGCGCGTTTATATCTTCTAAAAGTGTTAGCATACGAACTCCTTGTTTTATTATTTTCTTCTTGGAGAGATTTGTTCTCCAAATTTGTTGGTTCTACTTTCTATATATCTAAGAATTTCTTGTTGTTCTTTTGACAGTGTTAGTACTGTTTCTGCACTAGCAGTATTTTTTGCAGTAGATTTTTCATTCATATAATGCTCTATCACGGCATCTTTTACTTGACCGATAACGCTAGGTATCCATAAATCTTCTGGAAAGTATTTAATAAACTGTGGATTAAACAGAGCTAATTCAACAGCATCCATTTCGTTGTATATTTTATCTGGATCAAGGACTGGCAAATCGTCACTAGTGTATAGGGTCACATAATATTTCCCTTCACGAACATACGATGTTAGGCGCGCCTTTCCTTGAGTTTTATCCTCTACGTTAAACACTACCCAACGAAAAGCCTCTGACGGTGTAACAAGCAATCTGTAATCGTCCAAATTGATATTTGGTTTATAGCTATCATAAGTTCCTTTTAACTCTCCATGCTGTAAAAATAAGATCTCGCTAACTGGTCCTTCAAGTATAGTTTTTACTGTTTCATCAATCTTTTTAGCAACTCTTTTATCTTCTTCATCGAATGTTTCTCACTTGTCCATACTACCTTCTCCCTACGATACATAATTATAAATCATGGGTAGGGTAAAGTCAATAGACAAATAAAAAACAAACCCACTATGTTAATAGCAGATTTGCCGGTAATTAATATTATATTACGATACTTTGGTCACGTTTAGAATAACGTTTGTGTAGAATGTTGAATATTCTCCTGCGTTCCTTAAATTTACAGTGGTAGAAATGTTAGATGAAACGTTTAATATATAACTGCCACTTAAATTTGTTAAGTCATTCTCTGACACTGTAGCTACAGAAATCGTGCTTGGCACCTCTACTCCGTCAACCTCTAAACTCACCGCAACATCGTAAATGCCAGATTCTTGGGTATTAACTTGCGCGTTAGTTTTATAGATCACTAGATACGTTCCTCTTTTGTTGATACTTATAAGCGGTGAGTTCGCGATATGAGAGATGTCTACTGTTCCCACAAGATAAGTTTCTTGCAACGGAATATCGTCTAAAGAACCTACTGTTACTGGTCCATCGGTGGACGCTCCCAATGCGGTTGCTAGCACCTGAGGGTTAACGATTGAAGAGCTGGTTAGAAAGCATGAGCCTGAACTGGCAGGACAAAAATTTGTTGTTGGGTTGTTACAAGCCATAAAAACTCCTTTGTTTAATATACTTACTCTATTTTATTAATCGACATCTATTTTTGTGACTATGCACACAACGAAGTGCGGCATCATAGATAAATTATATAAAATTTAGAACGCGTAGGAGGTTCTTATAAATAGAAAACAGTACAAAAAATATGTTAGGCGGGGAGTTGTAATCCATAACTACCCCTCTGTGTTTATAGATAAAAATTGTGACATAGGGGAAGGCGTAGTAATATATCCTAACAATTACATATCAGGCAAAACTCGTATAGGTAACGGCGTTACTTTGCTACCAAACAACTTCATTGTAGACTGTGTGATACAGGACAAATGCGAGATATTCTCCAGCGTTATTCAGGAGAGTGTTGTCGGAGAGAGCTGTAAGGTCGGTCCGTATTCCTATTTACGACCGCGTAGCATAATCGGAAATAAATGCAAGATAGCCGATTTCGTGGAAATAAAAAACTCCACGATCGGAGATTATACTAAAATTTCGCACTTGGCTTATGTGGGCGACAGCTCTGTCGGGGAAAGATGTAATATCGGTTGTGGGGTTATTTTCGTCAACTACAACGGGAAGGTGAAGCAAGGGGTATCAGTAGGAAACGATTGTTTCATAGGAAGCAATTGTAACCTGATAGCTCCTCTCACGATAGGTAATTCCTGTTTTGTCGCAGCAGGAACTACCGTTACCAAAAATGTGGAGAACGGTAGCTTTGTTATTGGGAGAATGGACGCTGTAGAAAAAAAAGAAAGGGGCAAAGATTATTTATAGGAGAGGGGTATGAATAAATTTTTTGGAACAGATGGTGTGCGGGGGATTGTAGGAAAAAAGATAACTCCCTCATTGGCTTTTAATGTAGGAAAATCCTTAACATACAGCATTTCTTCTCCACGAATTATTGTGGGGCGGGACACTCGCCAGTCGGGTGAGACCATCTTACACTCTTTCGTATCTGGCGTGCTAGCAGGGGGAGGTTCTGTAGTAGATATCGGTGTATGTCCCAGCCCGGCAATCTCCTTTCTCGTATCAAAAAATCCGTTCGATTATGGCGTGGTGATAACTGCATCACATAACCCAGCTGAGCACAATGGCATAAAAGTGTTTAATACAAACGGACATAAACTATCTGATGAGCACGAAGCTTTCTTGGAAAAACAGTTTTCTCGCAGACCTTCGTCGTACAGCGGTACATACGAACAAAACACCACCCTACTTAACGACTACATTAATATGTTAACGAGCGGGGAGGATTTGCATGGTCTGAGGATTGTGTTAGATTGTAGTAACGGAGCGGCTGTTGCCACCGCACCAGAAAGTTTTAAGCAGCTGGGAGCGGAAGTTGTTGTCGTAGGATGTTCTCCCAACGGTACTAATATAAACGAAAATTGTGGATGTTTATATATCGAAAATTTAGTTGTAGAAGTGTTAAAAAACAAGGCTGACATGGGGTTCGCATTTGATGGAGATGCGGACAGAATAATTGCAGTTGATGCTAGAGGAGAAGTGTTAAACGGGGATAGTATTCTATACATTCTAGCAAAATATCTGCCTGAGCTTGGGTTTATCGTAGTGGGAAATTTATATACAAACAGTGAAATAGAACGGCAGTTATATCCGTTGGGTATTTCTGTAATTCACACTAAAGTAGGAGATAAATATATTGTAGAAAAGATGTTAAAAACAGGGGCTGTGTTAGGTGGAGAAAATAGTGGGCACATTATCATGTTTAATAAAAACTCTTCTGGGGACGGGGTGTTAACCGCCATCACCCTTGCGCAGTTAGTGCATAGAACCTATCCTTTACATGTATTAAATGACTGTACTCTTTTCCCAAATAAGATGGTGAGTATTTCACTAGAAAATAAGTCTCTCGTTCAACATGTTGAGATTACGGAGATGTTGCAAAACATACCTTCTGGATATAGGACAATCGTGCGTCCTTCTGGTACAGAAAATGTTGTGCGTTTGTTTTGCGAAGGTCCGGATATACATGAGGTGGAAAACATACTCGATAGATTGTGTGAAAAGTTGCTTCATTTGGACACCGAATAGGATATTTTTTCTTTTTGTTTGCTTGACAACTCGCCAGAATAGCTCTATAATTGAGCCATAATAGGAAGGTGTAATATGGCAGACGAAAATATTGTTCAAGAGATAGATGACAATGAAATTAGAGCAATAAGACTAGAAAAATTAAACAACTTAAAAGATCAAGGTAAAAACCCTTTTGAGATAGTTAAATATGAAAAGGAACACGACGCAGAACAAATAGTTTCTGATTTCGAAAATTGGGAAGGTAAAGACGTTTGTATTGCCGGTAGAATGATAAGCCGCAGAATTATGGGGAAAGCTTCTTTCGCGCACATTCTTGACGGGTCTGGAGTTATTCAGATCTACGTTAAAAGAGATGAGATTGGAGAGGAGGAGTATTCCGAGTTTAAAAAGCATGATATCGGAGATATTTTCGGTGTAAAGGGAAAGGTTTTCAAAACTCACATGGGTGAGATTTCTGTAAGCGTAAAAGAGATAACTTTGCTAAGCAAATCATTGCTTCCTCTACCGGAAAAATTCCACGGTTTAAAAGACATGGATTTGCGTTACCGTATGAGATATGTCGACCTTATAGCTAACCCAGAAGTGAAAAAGACATTTATTGCTCGTAGTAAAATTATAAAGGCAATACGAGAGTTTTTAGATAATAGAGGGTTTATAGAGGTAGATACCCCTATACTAAACACTATACCCGGAGGCGCAAATGCACGTCCGTTTGTCACCCACCATAACACGCTTGACATAGACATGTATCTGAGAATAGCTCCTGAGTTATATCTAAAAAGATTGATTGTTGGTGGTTTCGAAAAAGTATATGAAATGGGCAGATTATTCAGAAATGAAGGAATGAGCATAAAACACAATCCTGAGTTTACAACAATAGAGATGTATCAAGCATACGCAGACTACCATGACATGATGGATATAACAGAAAAAATCTTCCAACATGCTGCGATGAAGGTATGTGGGACTCTACAGATAAATTATCAGGGGACAGATGTAAATCTAGCGAGTCCTTGGCGTAGATTAACTATGGTGGATGCTGTTAAAGAATATGTTGGTGTGGATTTCAATCTACCATTAAACAAGACTTTGAAACAGTGTAAAGACAAAAGTATCGACTTGGCAGACGGGTTATCATGGGGAGAGGCTTTATATGAAATCTTCGACCGACACGTAGAGAGTTGTTTAATTCAGCCAACGTTTATTATTGACTACCCAGTAGAAGTTTCTCCACTAGCTAAAAAGAAACCTGGCGATGAAAAGGTTACTGAGCGTTTCGAGTTGTTTATAACCGCTCGCGAGTTGGCAAATGCATTCTCTGAACTTAACGATCCTATCGATCAAAAAGAAAGATTTTTACATCAGGTTAAGGAAAGAGAAAAAGGTGACGATGAGGCGCAGATGATGGATGAGGATTTTGTAAAAGCATTAGAATACGGGCTTCCTCCAACAGGTGGATTAGGCATAGGAATTGACAGACTGATTATGTTGTTGACAGACACTTATTCAATCAGAGATGTACTATTGTTCCCAACAATGAAACCTATCAAAAAGAACTAATAATAAAAATACGAACATTACGTTCGTATTTTTTTCTATCTATTTTTAAAAGTAAATCCCCACCTGTCATTGATTTTTCGCAACGCATCTCTATAACTATACTCTTCCACATTCTCTACAGCTACTAGCGTAATTTCTCCTAGTATCTTGCCTTTTTGCAACACTATTGCCTTTCCTATTTCATCGCCTTCTGCGAGTGGAGCGGATATTCTATCTGGACCTTCGTATCTTACTTCAAACGACGTTTTATCGCCCTTTTTATTCACTAAGCGGAATTCTTCTGATGCGACCAATATTGCTGTATCCTGCTTTCCTTTTGAAACATTTATTGTCTTAACTATATCTCCAGCTCCAACAACTTTTACATCTTCAAAGTTTGCAAATCCGTATCGGTATAAATCCATGCTTTCGTTAAATCGGGAGCTTGCGCTTTTACAACCCAACGTTACAGCAATCAGTTTAAATCCGTCTTGTTCAGCCATGCTACTTAGACAATATTTTGCTTCATCTGTAAACCCAGTTTTTCCTATTTTGCAGTTGCTGTAGTATTTAATTAATCTATTAGTGTTAACCAGTTCAGTTTCTCTTCCGCTAGGGTGAATCAGACTATCCATCCATATGCTACCGTACTCATGGTATATCGGATACTTGGAAACCTCGTACAATATCTTTGCTGTATCCAGAGCTGTACTATACTGATTAGCTTCAGGTAATCCTGTGGAATTTGCGTAAAGGGTGTTTACCATACCCAATTCTTGCGCACGGGTATTCATCTGTCTAACAAACGCACTTTCGCTGCCCGATATTGTCTCGGCCAGAGCAACAGCACTATCGTTGGCACTAGCCATCACTACACTCTTTAGAAGTTCTGATAGTTTATATTTGCTACCTTCATCTAAAAATGCTTGTGAACCTTCCATGCTACATGCATACTCGCTTGCAATTATCTCTTTGTCGAGAGAAAATACTCCATTTTCTATCGCCTCAAAAGTAAGCAGGGTAGTCATTAATTTAACGATGCTCGCCACTTCCATTCGTTCATTTTCGTTCTTGCGTACTAGCACCGTGTTACTAGTTGGTTCTAACAAAATGTAACTGCTACTACTAAAGTGTGTAAAATTATCTTCTTGTGGTAGCACCGTCTGTACGCTATCGTCGGCTTTAACTAAAAAACTGCCCACCGTAAAAGATATTAATAATAAAGACACAAATAAGTATAAAATAAATACTTTAAAAACTTTTTCTACTCTCTTCATAATCTTCTCCTTTTTTCTAGTTTTTTCTAATTAAGAGAAATTATGTATAAGAGAGCAGATATTTATACCACTATAATTGTCACATTAACTATCCGCAGCAACAACGACTGTATAAACAACATGAGTACAATGAGAAGAAATAGGAAGGCGTATACCCGTCCAAACTTAACCCCATAACACGACCGAACATAGTTAACGCCAAATCTTTTGATAAGAAAGGAACGTCGTATAGCGACTGCAGCCATTATTATAAGTAGTGTTGCTAGTATCAAATAAAACGGAATTAGCACCAATAGAGCCGTTATCAGCCCTCCGAAAGGGTGGATGACGATAAGACAAGTGATGTTAAACCCGACGTAATATCCGTAAAAAGATATAGTCGCGAAGGTAAAAATCATCATCCATGGCGAGAAATTCAGAAATATTATAATCGAGCACATTATCGCAAACATGAGTATCTGACTGAACCACCATCCAAAAGAAGATTTATCACCGCCGATTAATTTGCATAACGCTTGGTCTAACAAATTATCTATAGTTAAATCGTTGGAAAATTTAGACGCCGTAAATATTCCTATTATAAGTCCCATGATAAAAAAGAGTGACAATATGATTATTATTGCCTTGTATCTAGCCCAAAATCTGGCGAACCCGCTCTTCCACCTCAAGCCATTTCTACAGCTGTTTCTCGTCTTCATATAGTATTATATGCGAATAAACTTGCTCATAGTCCGTAAAAATGCTATAATTATCCCTGATAAAAAGGCATTCGCACAGAGAGGAAAGCATGGACTTAAAAGAGATTATAAATACAAAATTAGCCAAAACATCTTTCAAAAATTATGATTTGAATAAATTATTAACAGTCAATACAGATACCTCCAAGGGAGATGTTTCTCTTCCTTGTTTTGCTCTCGCTAAAGAATTAAAAAAATCCCCTCAAGCTATTGCTGAAGATATTAAAAATAGTATTGATAACACTAATCTTGAGAAAGTTGAAGTCGTTAATGGCTACGTTAATTTCTTTATAGACAAAAAGATGATTATCCAAAAAGTATGTCAGGAAGTTTTCTCTCAGCAAGACTCTTTTGGTGCAACTAACTTGGGAAAAAATCAGACTGTCTTCTTCGACTACAGCTCTGCAAACTTAGCAAAATATATGCATATAGGTCATCTAAAAACCACCATTATAGGTGACGTTCTGAAGAAGGTATACGCTTTCGAGGGATATAAGACGGTGGGAATTAACTACATCGGAGACTACGGTTTGCCGTTTGGAAAGATGATCGTAGCATACCAAAAATGGGGAAACAAACAAGATATTATTGATAGAGAAGTCGCTGCGATACAGGATTTGTATGTGCGGTTTAATCAGGAGGCAGGAAACGATCCTTCTCTCACACTAGAGGCGCAGACAGTTTCAAAAGCGATTGAAGATAAAGACAAAAAGGTGCTTGAAATATACAAATGGTTTATTGACTTAAGTAAAAAGGAAGTGCGACGTATTTGCTCTCTGTTAGGCGTGACTTTTGATAGTTGGAGAGGGGAAAGTTATTATTCCGATAAAATGGGACCTGTTGTTGACGAACTTACAAATAAAGGATTGTTACAGGAGAGTGAAGGTGCACAAGTTGTGGATTTAAATCCATACGGGCTAGGTTATTGTTTAATCAAGCGTAGTGATGGCGGGACACTATATGCCACACGTGATTTGGCAGCAGCGGAAGATAGGTACAAAACATACAAATTTACTAAAGGTTTTTATGTGACGAGCGTTGCTCAAAAGCTACATTTTCAGCAGTTTTTTAAGTGTCTTGAGTTATTAGGCAAAAAGTATGCTGGTGGATTAAAACATATTGCATATGGACAATACAGCTTACCTACAGGAAAGATATCCAGTAGACTAGGAAAACAGGCTCTGATAAAAGATTTGTACGAAGCTACCTTGACAGAAGCAAAAAGAGTGCTGATAGAGAAGGGTAGTAAAGATAAAAGTTTGGACAAGGTTGCTCACAAGATCAGTGTAGGGGCATTAAAGTTTGAAACAGTCAAAAACGAGCTGATAAAAGATAGCGTGTTTGATCAATCCAAGGCGTTGAGTTTCGAAGGAGAAACTTCTCCATACATGCAGTATACTTATGCTCGCTGCTGTAGTATCCTGCAGAAATGTAAGACTGACCACCCTTTCGCCATATCTCCTAGCGAGCTATCGGACGACATTTCTTTCTCGATAATAAAAACCATTAACAAGTTTACTCAAGTTGTAAAAGATGTACACGATAAGTACGAGCCGGCGATTCTCACACAATACCTATTGGATTTGTGTAGTCTGTTTAATAAATTTTATAACTTTACCAGGGTTATTGAAAACGGCAAAATTAACGAGAGTAGAGCAGGATTAGTGCAGTGCGTACGCACCGTTCTTGGAAACGGACTGAACCTAATTGGAATACCTTTAATAAATAAAATGTAAAAATCTTTTATTTTAGTGAATATTATTTTATTAATTACACACAACATAACTAGGCGGGATAAGTGAGCAAGCCTCACCATAAACCCGCCTTTTTATTACAACTAATATAGGGCTTTAATAAGCCTCTTTATCATATAAGCGATATAGGTGATATAAAAAACAGCACCTAAAAATACAAGAGAAATTTATCTTTCTTCTTGTATTAATTTTTTGAGTTCTGCCTATTAAATATGTATACCTTTTCTTAGTGAAACTTCAGAAGACACACCACATCTTCAGCACAAATTACTCTGGTTGATATTTTGTATGATAATTATTTTTACAAAAAAACAGAGAGGTGCTGCCTATACTATTAACAACCGCTCCGTTATATTGTTAGTGACAACACTTACAATTACTGCAAAGATCCTCTTTTGATTCTACTTCATTTAGGGATAGAGGTTCTCCACATTTTTTGCATTTGTGATTTTCATTTTTATCCAACTTATTGGACAGCACCGAATTATGATTCAAAATCATTTTACATTTCTCCTTTATTTCGTTATAATGTTAGATGATAAACGACTTATTTTTGCATTTTTATTTTTATTTTGCATATAAAATAATATAGATTATTTGTAATATATTGTGATTAAAATCAAAAAATATACAATTAAGTCGATTGGAGGACACTAATGGCGACGGTGAAAAAGGATAATACTAAACAAACAGAAAAGAAAGAAAATGTTACTTTTAAAAAGGGGACTACTTCAAAGAAAGAGGTTGTTGGTCCGGTGTCACTAGCAAACAAGAAGACTAAAACCAAAACCACTGTGGATCCTCAGGTTGTTGAAAAACCTGTTGTAATAAAAGAAGAGGCATTAACACCAAAGAAAGATAAGCCGCGCGCTGACTTTGTAACTATTAAACCAAAGAAGATGCCTGTTACCGAAGATTCTATTGCTACTAAAAAGTTTGCATGGCTCGCTTACATATTGTTCTTTATTCCACTATGTATAGATAGAAAAAGTGCTTTCGTTAGACACAACGCAAATGAAGGTTTAGAAATAAATGTTTTTGATCTTCTAGGACTAACACTCTTATTGGTGGGATCACTAGTGAAGAGTGAAAGTGTTACATGGCATGGCGTTCTAGTAATATGTGTAATCATAGGTGCTGGAATACTAGCTCTCACAACAGTGACAAAAGTTTACATGATAATATTATCTGCACAAGGGAAACAGGTTAGCACGCCTTGGATGTGGGGACTTAGAATAATTAAATAGTAAAAAAACAACTCGTATTGAGTTGTTTTTTCTTTGTTTAAATATCTGGTTATTCTTTGAGAAGTTGAAATATTTAACTATTCTTTAATAAACTGTTCAATGGTTTAATTTTCATAGAGCTATTTCACACCGTTTTTTATAAACAATTATTCTTCATCTAGAGAAATCTCTTGTGTTTTCACTTTAGAAGGCTTTTCCTCTTCCTGTATATTCTGTGCAAACGCATCTTCAGATTCTTCACTTGGAGTTACTCCTACTGAAACAATCTTCGCATCTTCTCTCACCTTCATAACTCTCACACCTTTTGTGTTTCTACCAATTACATTTATTTCAGTGGAGTCAATTCGGATTATCTGTCCATCGTCAGCGATTAACATAATATCATCGCCGTCAGTAACCTGCTTTAGGTTTACAAGACCTCCTGTTTGTTCGTTGAATATGCCTGCCTTGATTCCTTTTCCGTTTCTACCTTGAACGCGGTATTCTTTCTCATGTGTTCTCTTTCCGTAACCATTTTCTGAAATTGTTAATAGGAAAGAATCCTTTTTAATAACACTCATGTCTACAATGTATTCGTCTTTATTTAAACTCATGCTCTTCACGCCCATAGTATCTCTACCCATGGATCTAACCGCAGACTCATTGAATCTGATACACTTACCCGTGCTACTAGCGATAATGATTTCGTCATCTACATTTGTTACATAAACACCAATGAGTTCGTCTCCATCGTTCAATTTAATAGCAATTTTTCCTGTCTTACGGATATTCTCAAACTGGTTAATATCTGTCTTTTTAATCAAACCGTTCTTGGTTGCCATCGTTAAGCTTCCTTGTGTGTCTGACTGAACAGGAATAATTGTGGTTATTCTTTCACCCGGACTTACTTGTAAGAGGTTGATGATAGCTCGCCCCTTGCTCTGTTTTGTAGCTTCCGGAACTTCGTATCCTTTAATAGTATAAACCCGTCCCAGATTACTGAAACACAGAAGGTTATCGTGAGTGCTCGTTATATAGATTGTTTCCACAAAATCTTCTTCTTTGGTTTTGTGTGCCACAACTCCCACTCCGCCTCTATGTTGACTCTTGTATTCACTAACCGGCATTCTTTTAATATATCCGCCATGGGTCAGACTAATTACTACTTGTTCTTTTTCTATTAAGTCTTCAATACTGATATCACCATAATCTAAGCTAATTTCACTCTTTCTGGTCACACCATATTTTTCTTTTATAACCAATAAATCTTTTCTGATTATATCAAACACCAGTTTATCGTCAGCAAGTACAGCCTTGTATCCTGTTATCTGATTATTGATGTCGGACAGCTCTTGCTTTAAACGTTCAACTTCTAATCCCGTCAATCGCTGTAACTTCATTTCTAGGATAGCTGCAGCCTGTTTTTCGGTTAACATAAACATATTGATTAATTTAACAACAGCGTCATTTTTATCTTCTGACTTCTTAATAGTAGCAATTACCTCATCAATATTTGCCTGTGCTATTACCAATCCCTCAAGTATATGCGCCCTTGTTTCTGCTTTTTCTAAGTCAAACCGCGTTCTTCGAACTATTATCTCTTTCTGGAACTCTAAGTAGTTAGAAAGGATGTCTCTTAGATTAATAACTCTTGGCGTTCCTTTTACAAGCGCCAACAAGATTATTCCAAAGCTTACCTGCATTTGAGTGTGTTTGTACAGACTATTAAGCACAACCTGTGCATTAGCATCTCTTTTCACCTCAACAACAATACGCATTCCTTCTCTGTCACTTTCTTCCTTGATATCGCTAATACCTTCAATTCTCTTATTTTTAACGAGGTCTGCCATTTGTATAATCAATTTGGCTTTGTTAACCTGATAAGGAATCTCTGTAATAACAATTCGGCTTCTACTTCCGTTATTATATTCTTCAATCTCAGCACGGCTGCGTATTAAAAAACTTCCTCGTCCCGTTCTGTATGCCTTTTTAATACCTGAACGTCCCATAATTATTCCATGTGTAGGAAAATCAGGAGCAGGAATTATTCTCATAAGATCATCTATACCTATCTCAGGATAGTCTATCATCGCCACTACGCCGTCTATAACCTCTCCAAGGTTGTGTGGCGGGATATTTGTTGCCATGCCGACAGCGATGCCGTCTGAGCCGTTTACAAGCAAGTTAGGGAAGCGAGCAGGCAGAACAGTAGGCTGTACTAGGGAATCATCAAAGTTTGGGTAGAAATCGACAGTGTTCTTTTCGATGTCTCCCAACATATCACCACCAATTTTACTCAGTCGTGCTTCTGTATAACGTGCTGCTGCCGGAGGGTCTCCGTCCACAGAACCAAAGTTTCCATGTCCATCTATAAGTGGATTGTTTATGGAGAAGTCCTGGGCTAGTCGCACCAACGCATCGTAGATAGCAGCATCTCCATGTGGGTGATATTTTCCCATAACTTCACCGACAATTCTTGCACACTTTTTGTATGGCTTATCATTAAAGCTATTTAATTCTCCCATAGAAAACAGAATTCTTCTATGCACTGGCTTTAATCCATCTCTAACGTCAGGTATAGCTCGGCTAACGTTTACCGCCATCGCATAAGAGATAAACGACTTTTCTAATTCGTCTTTAACAGTAATATCAACAATCTTACCGTTGTTTTCTATCTCTAGTATTTCATTTTTGTTATCGTCCATTTCTTCCTCCTATATGTCTAACTCTTTTACTCGAGTTGCGTTTAGTTCAATAAATTGTCTTCTTAATTCTGGATCTTCACCCATCAATCTAGCAAACGCTTCCTCCGCCTCAAGAGCATCTTCTACCGTTACTCTTAACAACACCCTATGTTCTGGATTCATAGTTGTGTCCCATAACTGCTGAGCAGTCATCTCTCCAAGACCCTTATATCTTTGTAGGACAGTATTTCTTGGACGCCCCAACTCATCTAGCTTAGCATTCATTTCATCGTCACTGTAGGCGTAATACACGTCTTTTCCGTGTGATATCTTATACAATGGCGGCTGAGCGATGTATACGTGTCCATTTTCCACCAATGGTTGCATGAATCTAAAGAAGAATGTTAAAAGCAGTATTCGTATATGACTTCCGTCGACGTCGGCATCGGTCATACAGATGATTTTGTCGTATCTTAGTTTTTCTTCATTAAACTCACTACTTATTCCACAACCGAACGCCGTGATCATATCTTTAATTACAGAGTTCTCCAACACTTTAGTTAAAGTAGCTTTTTCAACGTTTAAAATCTTTCCACGTAAAGGAAGTATGGCTTGAAACTTTCTGTCTCTGCCCTGTTTCGCTGTACCACCCGCACTATCTCCCTCAACTAGGTATATTTCACACTCTTTAGGGTTTTTGTTTGTACAGTCAGCTAATTTGCCTGGCAGGGTAGTGCTCTCGAGTATTCCTTTTCTTCTGGTTGCTTCACGAGCACTTCTTGCTGCATCTCGAGCTCGCTGTGCTGTAATACATTTCAAAATCAAATTCTTTGCCAAGACAGGGTTCTCTTCTAAGTAATCTCCAAACTTTTCCTGCATAGCATCAGAAACAATTTTCACCATCTCACTGTTTCCCAGCTTCGTCTTTGTTTGTCCTTCAAATTGTGGGTCCATTAACTTAACACTAACTATGGCGGTCAATCCTTCTCTAACGTCTTCTCCGCTTAGTTTTTCTGTGTCTTTTAGTATCTTGTTCTGCCTGCCGTAATCATTAATAATTCTTGTTAACGAGTTTTTAAATCCTGTTAAATGTGTTCCACCCTCTTCAGTATTAATATTGTTTGCGTACGCGTTTATAATCTCGTTATATCCATTGTTGTATTGGAAAGCAATTTCAATCTCGTTAGTGGCGTTAACAACATCCACATACACAGGAGATGGAAATAATGATTCTTTGTTTTTGTTTAAATAATCAACAAATTCAACTATCCCGCCTATAAATTGATAAGTCTCTTTTTGTGGGGTTTCGCCTCTATCATCCTCAATAGATAGTGTTAATCCTTTATTTAAGAAAGCCATCTCCCTAAAGCGACTCTTCAGCTCAGAATAGTCTAGATCTAATGTCTCAAAAATCTCATCGTCGGGCATAAAAGTAACGGTTGTTCCTGTTTTATCAGTTTCTCCTACCACCATCAACGCATGTTGAGGAACTCCTCTTCTATACAGTTGTTTATGAATCTTGCCATTTTGGTAAATAATTACTTCTAACCAAGCAGACAAGGCGTTAACGCAGCTCAAACCAACTCCGTGTAATCCTCCCGATATTTTATATCCTTTTCCACCAAACTTTCCACCAGCATGTAATTTAGTCAACACAACCTCTACCGCACTTCTGTTCTCGGTCTTGTGCATACCAGTAGGTATTCCTCTTCCGTTATCAATAACGGTACAACTCTTATCTTTATTTAACTTCACATCAACACGGTCACAAAATCCAGCCAACGCCTCATCGATACTGTTGTCTATAATCTCTGTAACTAGGTGATGGAGTCCTCGTATGTCTGTGCTACCAATATACATCCCAGGACGCTTCCTAACAGGGTCTAATCCTTCTAGTACTTGTATGTCCTCTTCGCTGTATTCGCCGGACTTCATGGCGTCTTTATTGTTTAATTCTGACATTGTTTATCTCCTCGCATGTTTTACGTTAAAATTATACCATAAAAAGCATTCTCAACCAAGCTTTTTGTTAGCATATTAATATATAAATATATATAATATATTATATGGTCAATTATTGCCAATTTGACGATTTGTAAAAAAGAATTTAAAATTCTCTCTTTTATATTCCTTTATGATAAGAATTTTGGTATAATGATTTTAGTAATAATGGTGTAAATTGCACCAATAGGTAGATATGAAAGTTTTAAATGTTACATTAAAAGATTATAGAAACTATGACCATGCTTCGGTGGAGTTTTCGAATGGGCTAAATGTTATAAAGGGTAAAAATGCTCAGGGAAAAACCAATCTATTAGAAAGTATATTTTTTTGTGCAATAGGAAAGAGTGTTCGTTTGAATAAAGATAAAGATTTAATTAAGTGGAAGAAAGATGTTTCAAAAGTACAGCTGGTTTTTGATAGTGATAAAGGGAAAAAAAAGATAGAAATTTATATCTTTAAGAACCAAAATAAATCTATCAAAATTAACGGCGTTCATATCAGTAGAATGGGTGAGTTGATGGGCGAGTTTAATGCCGTATATTTTTCTCCTGACGAACTAAAATTAGTAAAAAACAGTCCTGACGAAAGACGTAGGTTTATGGATATCGATCTCTCTCAATATAATAAAAACTATTTTTACAACTTAAATAAGTATAATAAAATTCTCGCTCAGAGAAATAAACTATTAAAGACTGG
Organism: uncultured Lachnospiraceae bacterium; assembly: GCA_964368425.1. Taxonomy (GTDB): domain Bacteria; phylum Bacillota; class Clostridia; order Christensenellales; family UBA1242; genus CAYJAP01. Next base: position 59,296 of record CAYJAP010000002.1, read on the forward strand.
TGGAAATGACATCAAAGAAACCGTTTCTATCTGGGATGATTCTCTGTCTAAATGTGGAGCGTACATCATTGTAAAGAGAATGAAATTAATTGAAACTCTAAAACAACATGCTAATACTGTAAATAAATATCTCACAGGAGAGAAAGAAGATTTGCAGCTGTCTTATACTGGTATAACAGGACTGGACGAACAGGACATCGCTCAGAAGATAGTAAATGATTTGAGAAAAAATATCGAAAAAGATATGTCTTTGGGATATACATCTGTAGGCCCACATAGAGACGATATAAAAATAGAAAGTAACGGGATTGACATCCGTTATTTTGGGTCACAAGGGCAGCAGCGAACGTGTGCTTTATCGTTAAAATTAGCAGAGTTGGAGTTTTTTAAAGAAGCTGTAGGAAGTTATCCTGTATTATTACTGGATGATGTTTTAAGTGAGCTTGATAAACAACGACAAGAAAAACTTTTACAGTTTGTATCTAAATATCAGACAATTATCACAACCACTGATTTTCCTTTTAATATCAAACACTCTTTGTATGAAATTGAAAATGGGCAAGTGAAAATTATATAAGAAAAATAGATTATTGGATAAATTGGGCTTTATAAGTTATATATTTATATTTCTACAGATTAAAGCATTGACTTTTTGTGGTAAATTACTTAAAATAAGGATGAAAAAGGAAATAAAATATGCAAAAAATTAAAGAAATTTGGCAAGAAGTTTTAAATATTTTACAGAAAGAAGTTACTGCTGTATCTTTTGATTTGTGGATAAAAGCTCTTGAGCCTTTTGATTTAAAAGAAGGGGTTATTTTATTATCCATCACTAGTGAAACTGCTAAAAATAGAGTGTTGAAATTACATAAAGAACAAATTTCTGCAGCATTAAAAAAGGTTTCAGATGAGATAGTAGATTTTAAAATATTAACCAGTGATGAAAAAGATTCTTTCGAAAAAGAAACTAATTGTGTTAATGATGTAGTAACAACAACTCGACAGGTTAGTAATTTTAAACCAGCATATTCCTTTGACTCTTTCGTAGTAGGAAATAGTAATAAATATGTGTATGCTGCGGCTCGAGGAGTAGCTGAAAATCCTTTCTCTAAAATCAATCCTTTATTTATTTACGGTGGGGTTGGTTTAGGAAAAACACACCTTCTGCACGCTATCGGAAATTATTTAAAACAAAACAATCCAGAGTTAAAAGTGTTATACGTTACTTGCGAAAAGTTTACTTTTGATTACGTGGACAGTTTACGTAACAGTAAAGATCGTTCTAACTCATTGTTTAGAGAAAAATATAGAAACCTTGATGTATTAATGATTGACGACATACAGTTTATTAGCAAGGCTTCAGCAACTCAAGAAGAGTTTTTCCATACGTTTAATGATTTGTATCAGAATAATAAACAAATTATTATAGCTTCGGACCGCCCACCAAGAGATATTGCTACATTGGAAGAGCGTTTACGTAGTCGTTTTAGTATGGGATTAATACAAGATATTCAGACACCAGATTATGAGACTCGATTAGCTATTCTACAAAAGAAGGTTCAACAAGAGCATTATAGTGTTGATAATGAGGTTATTGAATATATCGCTGAAAATTGCGATACAAACATTCGTGAAATGGAAGGATTGTTGAGTAAAGTTTATTTTTACGCAAACCTTTTAGGAAAACAAAAAGCTACCATGGAAGAGGTTCAGGAAGCTTTAAAAGACCAGGTAAGGACTAATAAACAAGACTTAACAAGTGATAGAATTGTAGATTGTGTTTGTCAGTATTTCTCTGTTAATAAAAATGATTTAATTGGTAAAAAGAAAAATAAAGAGATTGTTGAACCACGACAAATTTCAATGTATTTAATTTGTGAAATGTTGGATTTACCACTCTCTTCAATAGGTGAAATATTTGGTGGAAGAGACCACACCACAGTGATACACGCGAGAGATAAAATAACTCAACTTGTTAAAAATAATCAGAGATATAAAGTTATAATTAATGATTTAAAAAGTTTGGTTACTAGAAAATAATTATCATAATTCTACAAAAAAGTGCATATGTGGACAATCATAAACATTACTTACACAGACTTGTCCACACAACGAAATCAATATGTAGTGTTATAATTTAAAATTTTGAACCTTTTAATACAATATGGTTGAAAAAAAATAAGTTATAAACATATCCACAGTCTAAATAATAATAACAATAATTTAATAATAAAATTTAATTAGGAGAACGGGAAGATGAAATTAGTTTGTGAAGGATTGGATTTAGCGGAAGCGGTATTAAAAGTAAGTAAGGGTACTAGCTCTAAAACTACAAATCCTATACTGGAAGGTATAAAACTTGTAGCAGAAGATAATTATTTAACTTTAAGTGCTACTGATTTAGAAATAGCTATTGAAAAGAAAATTAAAGCTGATATTAAGATTGAAGGAGAGACTGTTGTTCCAGGAAGATTTTTTAGTGAGTATATTAAAAAATTAACAAATGAACATATAGAA
>CAYJAP010000003.1:0-1232 GCA_964368425.1 uncultured Lachnospiraceae bacterium
AAGATGCCGAAATATATTCGTTTGGTATATCTAGTGTAGCAGAGTCATTTTGAGCGTATCCAAGAGACACGTAATCCATCAGATTTAATAATGTGCCTACATTCATTTCTTTTTTATTGTCTGCGGTATTTTCATTTTCTGCACTTGAAGAACCTTCTACATTAGTAGCAGAGTAGCTTACTTTGCCAGGATGTAATTCAATGCGGAAATAGTAAATGTATGACACATCTAGTCCTGCTATCTTCACTGTAACCGTCGCAATGTTGGAATCAGGAATAGTACCAGTAACAGCAATGGCTGGTGTTCCGCCCGCCACCCAACTTAGCTGGTCAGATAAAGTAAAAGTTAGCGCCCCTATCGTTAGGCTGTTTTCTTCTGAATTTATAACGAAAGTTCCTGAAAGTAAATCGTAACCACTATACATAACCGAAATAAATTTGTTGGTTTTATATTCTTTCAAAATATATATTGGATCGGCGCTGCCAGTTGGAATCATAATCCTTGGCTCGTTCTCTATTTTATTTAAATATACTGGAATGGTTTTTGCCTCCACCCCTTCTCTTTCAATTGTTAGAATAATGCTTTCGTAAGTGCTGGTATCTTTTCTGATTACAACGTATTTAGATAAATCATCCGGAGTAGATATAGAAATCTTATCGTTTTGCTCTATAATTAGAGAGGTTTCTATGGTTTTGAGATAAGCATTACTTCCAGTTATAGACAATTGGTAGCCTGTAGTTTCCTCGCTTAACAAGTTATTCAAGCTTTCTTGGCGTTTGAAGCTCATGAAGCTTATGTTTTCGGTAGTATATGGATTGATTATGTTTATTTTCAGGTTGTTATACGTTTTGTTATCTGCTGTAACTCTAGTAAATATTGAACCACTTGCAAAAGTTCCATATTTTATATATGAATTAATCGTACCAGTTATTGTTCCTTTAAGAGTTGACTCGTCCCAAATTTGTATTTCAAGTTGACTGAGAACAGAAGTTTCCCTTGTAGGATAAATATATATCTCTTCATCACTTACAACATCGTTAATCTTTACTTCAGTTTTATAGCCAGCAAACACAAAGTCTCCGCTTATTATTTTGAGTGTATGATCTGGTTTTATTAAATCTTCACCGGTGTAGGCATTAGTCACTGCTTCATATATATCCAAGCCTATGCCAACATATTCGCCCTGCTCAACTTTCTCAGCAATGTTTATATTTCTCTTATAAACGGTAATT
>CAYJAP010000003.1:1332-4371 GCA_964368425.1 uncultured Lachnospiraceae bacterium
TAACATCCAATTCTACGATATACCCTGGTGTTCCCGTTCCAAATAGGTCAAACGTTTCTCCTATTTGTACAGATTGTGGATTATCCTGTGTGTTCTCTCTGTACACATTTTTATCTTCAAGCTCCTCTGATCCCCACACCGCAGATGTTGTTCCTTCCGCTTTTGAGTACAATCTAACCTGTAGATCATCTTGTTGTACAGTCAATACAAAAGTAGCGGTTTTCTCTACTAAGAACTCATCGCCCACACTATATATTTGTAGCAAACAAGATAGTACAACCTCTTCACCAGAGATTGAACCTTTCTTTATTTTAAGTACTGGACTACCGTCCTCAATAATTATTTCGGCTATATCAGGACGATTGCTGGACCAAGTATATTTGCCCTCAGTATTTCCTGAAATGAAATTCTTTATCTTAGTGATGTACGCCGTTACATAATCATCGCTGTTATACGCAGCATCTATTTTAGGTGAAGTATAAAATTTTGTTTCTTCATCTTCAAAAAGAAAGTGGTTTTGGATATCAAAATTGGTTGTTATTTCTTTAAAAGAAACCTTGCCTAAGGATCCTGCTGACTGCTGTAGCAACCATTTAAACGTGTTCTCATCTAAGTCTAGCATTACTTTAGCCGCACCTGTGTGACTAACTGTTGTGCCATCGCTTCCTTCTTCAGTCCCCTGCAAAGAGATCTTGGCCTCGTCTATGCCAATAGCATGTATAGCTACTTTCACATAATTACTAGCAAGCTCAGAATTAGCATTTGTCAGCCAGTATTGACTTGCCCCTGTAACCTTATAGGTGTTCACTTTTAGCGGCAAATAGTATTTGTTTGTATCCGGACTTTCTTCTCCTTTAAGTTCAGCAATCAAGAATTCAAATGTATCACCGATATCGCTGCCATAATAGTTCTTATACGTAGCTCTAGCTATTTCTTTGTTAATATATTTTATTAAATCTTGCACAGTTGGTGCGGAAGTAATTTGTTTGGTGCTGTCAATTGCGCTTCCAATTGCCAGAGATAACTTATACTGTTTATCAAAATTTAATAACTGTTGAGTGGTTTCTAGGTAAGCTACAACTACTCTACCCTCACGGCCGTTTATATAATCTATGATTGAGGTAAATCCTAACACTCTTTCAATTTTTATATTCCAAGAGTCTATTGTTGCCCCAGTCTCAGGATATATATTTATAACCGGCTGTCCTGTGTACAGAATATAATCTAGTTTATTTCCATCTTTATCAAACGTAGCGTCATCAAAATCTTGAATAACTAAAACATCGCCTATTTTTAGTCCGGATATTTTGGATAGCACATTTTGCGAACCTGGAGTTACTGTAATGGTGTGGGTTAACGATGTTGCGTCTACACCCCCCGTCAATCTTAAGAAAGTTCTCACTTTGTCGATAGAAGAATCTTTTTGTAAGAACGCAAAAATCTCATCGCTAGAATATGGATTTAACAACGAAATTACGGTGAAGATATTTCTATTATCTGCAGATGTTAATAGATCGTTGTAAGAGCTACTTCGTGTTCTCATATACTCTATAATCGTGTCCAAAGAGTTTCCTGTAATATTAGCACTGAAGATTGTATTCAGGTAATTCTTAACCTGCTGCGTGTTTATCTCGATTATGAAATCATTAAGTGTAGTTCCGTTGAAAGACGGATTAAACGTTTGCAACTTGCTTTTTATCGAGGCAACTTTTTCCATATCAGACAAAATATTCTCTCGGACTTTCTCCATGGATATGTCGCTCTCGTCACTTATTCCTAAATAATAAGCTAAGTGGAACATGTTAATCTTTTCTAAATCAGTTAGCGCAATGTCTCCGTATATATATTCTTCCTCTTCTCCTATATAGCGCAACATTTCTTCTATAATATCGTTGGTAGATTTATCTTGTCCGCTCTCATTTTGGGACGATATAACCACCAACTCACTGTAGTATTGCAGAGCATCTTCGAGAGATGTTACCTGCTCAGCAACCGACAGATAGCTGTTAAGAATAGTAACAATATCTGGGTAGTCACTGGATAGTGATAAGATGGCTGGTATATCTGAATTGCCATTGATATATTCAACCAAAGCGATACTATTAACTAATTCTTCTACATCGCTAATACTAACGATATCAGATTCCGTCTTACTTATTCCATAAACGTCATTTAAAAAACGAACTGCTTGTTTAGGAGAAAATGTAGTGAATATCTTTTCTTCTATAACTGTAATAGCTTCATCAATTGTCTTAGCGGTTCTTGGAGCAGATTCCCCTACAAAGGTTGCTGTCAGGTCCACTTTACTTAAGAAATTTAATACTTGTCTTGTCTGTATTTCTTTGGTTATAGCAACTTTAGTCGCGTTAACTTTATATTGTTTGATCCCCATCAAATCCATTATTTCATCAATAGTCGAGATAGAAGTCAATGCTGCATAGATTTCCTTATTACTGGTTCTATCTTTCAAGAAGGTTATTATGGTATTTACAGTCTTAGAAAAAGATCTTATATCGCTCTCAGGTGTAATAAACTGAATTAAACCTTTCTCTCCATATACATCTTTAATAACGCCGATGATCTTATTCAGATTGATAATGTCAATCGCATCATATATATCGCTAGCGTCATTGATTTTATCCCATTTTCGATATTTTGTTGTTATGTTATTAAATACAGTACTGAGCAAATCAGAATATCTAGTAGCCGAAATTTCCGCAGTAGCGGCAATACCCAACTCTTCTTGAGTTTTTCGAAGATTAATATATTTTGCTATTTCTTCGAGTTTATTTAAATATAGTGGGCCTCCCTCATCTGAACTAGTTGTGTTTACAGTAATAGTTAATGTAGAGAAAAGGTCACCCGCCAGATCCGTTAGCTTAATCTGACTTTCTACAGCGCTGAATGAGTTGCTCCCTGCTACGTCTACTGCAAAATATCGACTTAACAAGTCTACTAAAGTGACAACGTCTGTACTATAAAAGCTTTCTTCTGCTAACTCTTTTTTGCTAACATTGATAAAGCTGTAATTTTCTTGTA
>CAYJAP010000003.1:4471-34799 GCA_964368425.1 uncultured Lachnospiraceae bacterium
TTTAAATATCTTATCATTTCTTCTACTGTGTTAACAGATAAGAACGTTTCTGTATAGTTTGAAATATCCACGTGCAATAAAGTGGCAGGTTGTTTTTGCACGGTCAGGATATCTTCTATCTGTGTCTGTCCATTTTGTTTGAGTATAAAGTCAGCCTCCTGGACCTGTTCCATAAATGCTTTTTGAGCGTAAAGCACGTTGTACAGATAATTCACGTTATCGGACACATTTGTAGGAATGATTATATTCCCCGCTTTATCCAGGTTTAGTGTTGAAACATAAAGCAAATACTCATTGCTTAGTAACAGCTCTAACTGTCCAGTAACCGAGTTCCCGTCAACTGCATTTCTGTTATAGAAGACTTTTTTGCCATCAACTTCAGTAATTGTGTAGTAATATAAATCTTCGGCCACTGTATCAATTTTTAAATCTTCTGAATTAGATTTGTTCACCACAACAATCTTATTATCTTTCAGCACACGCTCACCTTGTTTGTCCGTGAGCTGTATAACAGCAAATACCTTTATCTGATGCTCTCCTGTGTTATTTAAAGCTTGCATATAGTAGTTACCTGAAGAATCTTTTGGTAGCTCATATGCAAATCCCGGCAAGTCAGATACATTAGTAGCATCTGTGTGTTTAGTAAAATAAATCTTGTTTCCTATAGCAATCTTAGGATCGCCAGAGGATAAAAATAAGTTGTCTTCCATAACGAAGAAAGACACGTTAGAATATGTCAGTGATGGGCTATTTCCCTTATCTATAACAGCAGTAGCGGAATTGGTAGCGGCCGCACCTGCAGTACTGTACACAACCGATAATGTTTGTATATTTTTTAGAGTGGAGTTATTTCTATTTGTAAATAACTCTTCAAGAGTGTTAAGTGACAGCTTGTTTGCGATAGTATATTCAACGTTTGATATCCAAATATTGATTGATAGATATCTATCAGCATAAGTCTTTCCCGATGGATTTTTTAATATCCTAAGATGGATATACGAATCATCCATATTTTCCCCGGAGAGAACGTTAATGGAATATTCGCGTGTAGATCTATCGAATTCTATGGAAACAATATCACTGTTGTTATATCTCTTTCGTAGAGCGTCGTGTGTATCAAAAATGCTATCCCACGCCTCTCCGCTTTCCATTGCCCACTCATCAAACTCGCCGTGAGGAAGTTTTAGACTAAACATCTCCAACTCTCCAACAAAGCTAGTAATCTGATCGCCTGAACCTATAACCTTTAGACTAACGCCCAGCATGTCTATCAAGTCTGCTTTTGTTAAAGCATTTAGATTGTATATCGCTCCGTTATTCTCAAACGTGTTACTAAACAGATTAAAAGATATTTCCGACAGGTCTATAGTAACCTCGTCGACCTCTATCTCTTTTACTTTAAACAGTTGGGTTTCAACAACATACAGATACTGGAACGCAGCCTCGTAATCGTCTATGTTGAGGATGGCGCCTCTAATTCTTGTTAAAAACTGCTGCCCCGTTTCGTATTTTTGCGTACCGGTTTCTCTGTCGTAGTTTTGGTAAGCCTTGCTTACCTTTGCGATATATTGAGAGTATTTGGACACGAAAGAAGAAAAGAGTTCATAGTTAACATGATCCGTTTCCCAATGCTCATTTTTTAACTGTTTAAAATTTTCTTGCATCTCATGTGTTTTAAAAGCACGAGCCTGCACCTCAAAGTTGTTACCTACATCCTCGGCTAATTTGATAGTATAAATATAATGTCTTATTCGAACCAAGTTAGAATATCTCTGGTTATCTTTGTCTATATACAACCCATCCATGTCGTTATATTTTACACTTTGATAAAACAAAGAATAATCAAAGTACTCACGAGTACTAGCACTATAGAAGGAATCTTTCTTTAAAACATCGCCTACCAACATAAATCCTTCCGGAATTGTCAGTTCAACATCTTTATATCCTATCTGATTAGCACCTGGAACTTGCCCGCTATTGGGAGCTAAAGCATTTTCTGGCGTTGTCTGCACAGAAACCTGAAATGTCCCTGAGCCTAATCGATTCAGTGTGTAGAAAGAAACCTCGTCTCCTGTTGCTCCTGTAAAAGCTGTCTTAGGAGAAATAATATCCAAAGCACCGTCTACCAGTTCTTTGTCTACAGTAATCAATAGTCTGCAAGAAAACATTTTAGCTTCGTCAATAGCTATTATTTCAGCCTCTCCACCCACGTTGAGAGAAACATCTCGTCCATCTACATTTACCGTATGTTTTTTTACTTTGATTACAAAAGGCTCCCCTGCAGTAACAGTTGTCGGAATTTCAACAACGTCTGCTCCTTCATGGTTAACACGTAAAGAAACTTTCTTTTGGTTTGCATCTTCAGGCGTGTAGTAGATAGTAGCTGTGTAATCGTCTACTATTGTCACAGCGGTCACTGAGGACATATCTGAACTGAAAGATAAGGCTGAAACTCCCTTTTTCTCAGGATTGAATCCACCTTGTATAGCAACAACAGCTATGACAATGGCAATCAAGCCTATCATACCACCGAAGCAAATACCTAAAATTTTGAAAAATCTTTTCATTCGAATCCTCTGTTTTTCGTGTATGTTTTAAACACAAATGTAACTTTTGAATATTATATTTTGGTTAAAAGCTCCATTTATAATTACATAAAAGTAGATTATTATTACAAATCTATAATATATAATAATATGTGGCATATTTTCTGTCAAATAAATTGCATTACTATTGCCCCTAGAGCACAAAAACAATAAAAAAACACCTCTCGGTGTTTTATTATTTATTGTACCACTCAAGCGCTTCTTTCGTGTTTTCTATCTCTCGCTCTATCTTGGCAACATTTTTAGTCAATAGTTTATTTGCTTTTTCTAAAATTGGCAATCTATCTTTATTTTTATTTAGTACTTGCTCACAATTAAATACGCTTTCTTTCAACTCATTTAACAGTTTAACTTCTTCATCAAGTTTTGCTTTCTTCTCTTTATCTCTGTTTCCTGCGTTGTTAACGCCATAGAAAGCTATTTTTTGATTTGCAACTTTGGTTTCTTTTCTTCTTAATTTCTCTCCATCTCTTTCATAAGCCTTTTTAACCTTCTTCAATGGAAGATACTCTCTTTTATTATTTCTAAGGTCCTTTTCTGCTTCTTTAAGTTCCTTAGTCAATTCAACTAGACGCATTTCATAATATTCTTTAGTATGGAAACGGCGAGCTGTATTACTACCTGCTTTCTTTAGTTGTGCAATTTCCTCTTCTAACTTCTGTTTTTCCGCTAGTAATTTTTTACTTATTTTCTCTTCTTGCTCTTTCTGCTTAATCAAATCTAATCTTTCCCCAGCTAATGCAAGTCTCTCTTTAGTCAATTTTCTTAACTCAGCTTTGCTCAACCCGTTATCGACAATTTCTGTCTTGGTAGTTGTCGTGGTTATGTATTCCTCAGAAGGAACTTCGGCAACTTTACTCTCTTTTCTACTATTTCTTTTCGCAAGTTTAGAAGACTTTTTGATAGCGAAAACGTCTTGCTTAATCTTTTCTAGTTCATTTTCTTCTCTCTTGGATTTGAAAATTATTTTTGGTTTTACAGAAGATTTCTCTTCTATTTTAATCTCAGGTTGAGACGCAAAGACAGGCTCTCTTCCTGTTTCGTCTAATGCCTTTTCCAGAATTTTTGGTAAAACTTTTGTTAAGTCATCTTCTTTAATGGAAATTGGCTCAAGTACAGAGGGCTGTTTCTCTTCAATCGACGCAAACTCATCTAGTTTATTTACTTCTAACATCTTAGCTTTTAATAAACTTTCCTCTTCTTCCGCCTTCTTCATATCAACTTTATTTTTTTCTTCAGCTTCTTTGTCTATATAATTTATGCCCAACATTTCAGCTGCATTTAATGTTTCTATCTTATTTATTTCTTGTTTATTAGGGTTTTCTTCGTTATGAAATACTACTTTTTCTTTAGCACCACTTTTCTTGCCCTGTTCGTTTTTTCCTTTCTTTTTCTTGTTGAAAAAAACTCCTTCATGTTTATCAAAAAATGAAAGTAAGAAGTCTGCAACTAAAACAATAACAAACGATCCAAAAACTATTACTGCTAATATACCCAATACATCTAAAACAATCTTCGACATATTTCCTCCGTAGAGTTTTATTTGGTGGAAGCGGCGGGAGTTGAACCCGCGTCCGAAACTGAAACTTTAGGCTTTTCTACATACTTAGTCAATTTTATTTTTTCATCAGAGTAGAGAAATCAACAAACTCTACACTAACAATCTTACTTGAGTACATCATTTTACCGTAAGAAAATAAGATGATGTTACCTATCTAAATGATGTCTAATCCAAACCGATAGGGCTTTTGGTTAAACAGCTGAGCGTTAATTAAGCTACAGCAAGTTCTGCATTGTCTGCATTTAAATTTAAGGTTCCGTTTTTAACGTAGACGAGCCTACGATATGCTTTGTGCCTAACCCTTACAATCCCGTCGAAACCATTTCGCCCCCATAAGGACTACGTGTGGTTTTTCATATCTCTCTGCATTTCTCTGATCTTGTCCTTTTCCATCAATACATCTTTTTTATCGTAAGTATGCTTGCCTTTACACAATCCTACTTGAATTTTGATGTATTTTCCGTTTAAATATACTTTTAAAGGAACAAGTGTAAATCCCTTTTGTTGAACTTTGGTTAATAATTTAGCAATTTCACTTTTGTGCATCAACAACTTTCTGTCACGTTTCTCATCTAGCTTATATGTGCTCGTTTTCTCATATGGAGATATGAACATATTTTTGAGTATAAGCTCATTATTTCTGGTAATAAGGACAAACGATTCTTTTAAATCTACTTTGCTTTGTCGCAAAGATTTTACCTCACTACCTTCCAAAGAGATACCCGCTTCAAACGTGTCTTCTATGAAATAATTGTGATATGCCAACTTATTTGTAGCCAAAATTTTCATAAGGTACTCCCTATTATACCATGTTTTTATTTTTTTTCAATACTTAATTTGTAATTTTACACCAGAACGAAGTTTATATCGTGCGTTTCCATGTTTACACTAATACACTTCGCCCTAACTTTATCCCCCAACCTGTATGACTGCTTGTTTCCTTTGAGTACAAAATCTGCCTCATTGTAACTATATGAGTCATACGGTAAATCGGCTAACGATACCAACCCTTCTACAGTATTCTCCAACTCAACGAATATGCCGAAACTTGTAACTCCACTGATGATAGCGTCAAACTCCTCGCCGATATGATGGTTCATATACAGCGCACGATAGATGTCATCAACCTCTCTCTCTACCTTCTCTGCGTTAACTTCTCTGTCAGAGGACTGATATCCACTAGCCACTACGAATTGCTTAGTTTCTGTCAACTTTTTGCCATTCATCTGACCACGCAAATCGTCTTTGATAATTCTATGAATTGTCAAGTCAGGATACCTACGTATTGGCGATGTAAAATGTGTATAAAACTTACTTGCGAGTCCAAAATGCCCAAGACACTGAGGCATATATTTTGCCTTCTTTTGGCTCCTTAGACAGATTCTATTCAGCCCGTAAGCATAGTCCTCGTTGGCTATCGTATCTAACGCTTTTTGCAAATCCTTAGGCTGGATGTTCTCTTCATCGACCTCTGCTTTCACGCCATAAGACCGAACTAAACGTAGAAAATTTCCTATCTTTTCAGGATCTGGCTTTTCGTGAACACGATATAAGAAAGGTGTCTTTTTATCGAAGAAATGTTTTGCAATTGTTTCGTTTGCAGCAATCATAAAAGATTCTATCAACTTATGAGAATCTTCACTTTCTCTTGGTTTTACATCGACAACGTCTCCCGTTTCTGACAGTATAAATTTTGGCTCAGGTAAATCAAAATTCAGCGCACCATTCCTTGTTCTCTTAGCTGCTAAAACCTTAGCTAGTTTATTCATCTCGAGCAAGGTGTCTACAAATATTTTATTAGCTTCTAAGGTCTTTTTGTCTCCCTTGAATATTTTCGTAACCTCGTTATATGTAAACTGTTTTTTACTCTTGATAAGGCTCTCAAATATTTTGTGAGATACAACATCTCCCTTGCCATTTATCTCCATTTCAGCGCTTAATGCAAGGCGCACTACATCAGGATTCAGCGAACAGATTCCGTTACTTAGTTCACGAGGAAGCATAGGTAAAACGAGATTTGGTAAGTATACGCTAGTACCTCGTTTAAAAGCCTCATTATCTATAGTTGAACCCCAGCGAACGTATTCACCTACATCCGCAATATGCACACCTAACAACCTGTTTCCGTTATCAAGAATTTTGAGAGAAATAGCGTCGTCGATATCTCTTGTGTCGTCGCCATCAATTGTAAAAATCAACTCTTTTGTTAAATCTTTTCTTGGAATATTTTTACTTACCACCACTTCTGTTGGCAGAGTTTTCGCGTATTCCTGCACTTTATTTGGGAATGTTTCAAACAATCCGAAACTTCTTAACACAGCTAAAATCTGTGTTTCAATTTCGTGAGGAGACCCTAGTACTTCTGTAACTACACCTTCTGGCGACTTCTTACCTTGGGCAAATCTTTCTATTTTTACGACAACCTTATCCCCTTCGTTAGCCCCTAAAGTTCTATTTATAGGCACAAGAATATCGCGTCCGAATTTAACATCGTCTGGTGTAACATAAGCGTTTCTTTTATCTAAATTAATTTTCCCAACAATTAATCCGTTGCCTCTCTCAATGATGTTTAAGACACGCCCCTCTCTCTTCTTCCCAGCGTAAAAAACTTCGATAAGCACCTTGTCATTGTGCATAGCTCCTTTTAAATCTTTTGCAGCTATGAAAACGTCTTCTTGTTCAATATCAGCAGGAATAAGAAAGGCGTACCCTTTTCTTGTGCCTTGAATTTTTCCTTCCAGTCTGCGAGGATTGGTCTTGCTTTTCTGGTTAATGACAATACGCGACTTTTGTTTTTTATCTACAGACGGATTGTAAAAATTCCCCTGTTGCTGGTTACCATTATCAGCGACAGTAATCTCTCTATTTGCCACAAGCTTATCCACAATCTTTTTTACATCAGCAAACGGCTTGTTATTTAAAACACATAGTTGAGCTATAATAAATTCTTTCGTACTTCCATCTAATTTATTAGCCCTTATTTGGCTTATAATTTTGTCCTTCATCACATCTCCAGATTTATTAGATTTTTATTAAAAAGGTAGCACAAGGAATTGTGCTACCTGACCTTTCATACAACTCCTAAATTATAGACTTGTGGCAGGATAAATCGCAAAAGTTATAAAATACGCTAAGGTGAGCAATAAAATTACGATAGAAGAAATGATAATAACTTTCTTAAATCTACCTTCTTTTGTCCCCCCCTTATTCTGAGCATAATAACTCTCGTTGCTTCCAGTTATAGCGTTCTTTCCACCACTTGAGTTGCTCGGTTGCAACATAACAGCTACAATGATTACTATTGCAGCAATAGTAATTAAAATCATTAATACTGACTGTATAATTGGAAAACTGTCTCTCACAAAATTACTGACCGGTTTGTCTGTACTCAAAAGAAAATTCAAATTAAGCATAAATCCTCCATAAACGTGTGATTGATTATAACATATAAAGAAATATTGTACAAGAAAAAAAATGCAAACTATACTGTAAAAAACAAAAAAATCTCACATAAAATGTGAGATTTGTCAAAAACATTTGTTAAGCAGAGACAAAAGTATAAACCAGAGCTAGTAATATAAGTAAAATTCCAAAGAAAAACAGAAACCAATCTCCAACTAATTTCTCTTTAGCGCCTTTTTTAGCAGACTTAATAATACAGAAGAGTGCTATCATCACCAAACTTAGAATAATACCCCCTTTAACAAAAGGGTTAACATTCCTAATTACTGCATTATAAAATTGATTCCATATAGCTGAAAACATAAAACCACCAACGCTTTTATTATGTTTATTTTATCCTATGTGTCGATGTTTGTCAATAACGTACAGCAAATACTATTTTCTATTTTTTGTTTTAGGTAACAAACTATTTCCTGTCATCTCCACTGGTTTTTCTAAACCTATCATATCTAACAATGTTGGAGCTATATCCGCCAACGTTCCATTCGTCTTTAATTTAGCCCCTATGAACCTCTTGTCAACCACGATAAACGGAACTTTCGCGACTGTATGTGACGTATGCGGCGAACCGTCCTCGTACATCATAATATCCGAGTTGCCATGATCAGCAGTTACTATCGCATTACCACCCACTTTCAATACCGCATCTATTACCTGTTTAACACACATATCTACTATCTGTATAGCTTTTTTCGCAGCATCTATATCACCCGAATGTCCCACCATGTCAGGGTTAGCAAAATTTATAACCACAACATCATACTTCTGACTCAATATACCCTCTACCGCCCTGCGAGCAACCTCTCTTGCACCCATTTGCGGATAACTAATATAGGTCTGCATTTTTTCTGAAGGAATTATAATTCTGGTTTCATGCGGAAATTCCTCTTTGCGTCCAGCATTAAAAACAACTCCAACGTACGGGAACTTTTCCGTCTCAGCAACTTTTAGCTGTTTATATCCTTGTTTACTAAGATATTCAGATAAACCGTTGGTATACTCCACAGGAGGATAAGCAATTAAGCAATTTTTTAACATCTTGTCATATTCACACATGCACACAAATGTCAACTGCAAATCCTTTGAGCCAAACGACAGCTTATTCATATCATCAAAAGCATATGCTAACTGTTTTTCTCGGTCTGCCCGGTAATTGAAACTAATTACACTATCACCTTTCTTTATAGTTGCTACAGGCCGCCCGTCTTCCAACACCACTGTTGGGGATATAAACTCATCAGTCTCTCCTCGAGTGTATGCCAGCTGTACCGCATCTGTCGCTGAAACAGATGTCACACCCTTTGCATACACCATAGCGTTATAAGCGTGCTCTACTCTGTCCCAGTTGTTATCTCTGTCCAACGAATAAAACCTACCCGTAACCGTGGCTATCTTACCCACCCCCAACTCTCGTGTATATTTCTCCACTTTGGTTATATATTTCTTAGCACTCTTAGGAGGAACATCTCTACCGTCGGTAAAGAAATGAATAAACACATTTTTTACGCCTTGTTGTTTTGCAAGATCTAACAAAGCAAACATGTGGTTTATGTGTCCATGTACTCCGCCATCAGTGGGAATACCCATTAAGTGCAGGCTTCTGCCTTTTTTCTTGGCATTTTTCATCGCTTGCATAAACACTGGATTGTTAAAAAAGCTTTTGTTCTTTATCTCATCATTAATTCTTACTAACGGTTGTTTCGTAATTCTTCCTGTCCCTATTGTCAGATGCCCCACTTCGCTTGTTCCTGTCTGCCCTTTAGGTAATCCAACTGCACCTTCACTCGCACCTATCAACGTCCAAGTATACTTTTTAGCAAGTCCCCTGATGTTCTTCGTGTTTTCTGGAAGAATAGCGCTCCTCTTCAAATCAGTCGGGTATCCAAACCCATCCAATATTACTAAACAGCTTATATTTTTTTCTTTATTCATCCTCTCTCCTTATTGTCTTTGTCCACAATTAGGACAAAATTGATATGATATATCCATCTCCGCACCACAATTTACGCATGTTTTTTTATCAAGTTTAGCAAGTAATTTTTCAGTATCTACATTAGTATCCGGTTCCACATTTATATTACTAGTTTCTTTAATTCGCCTCGACATCTTTTTGTTCTGTAGAGCCTCAATACCCTTATATAGAGCCACTTTTGTGTCGGGTAATGAATAATCTGTGCTAGTATTTTCCTGAACCATATTCAACTGGGACACACTTTGACCCCGATTTTTCTGAAAATATTCTTCAATCTTTTGCTGTGTTTTGTTAGGTAGTGACATAGACTGAATAGCGACGTTGCTTATAGAGAGCCCCAGACCACTAAATTTATCAAACATCATGTCAGAAATTTTAGAGTTGATAGCATAAATATCTTCCAAGAGTCGTTCAAAAGGAATACCGCAGTTTTCTATTTGCTCACTCACGACGTTTCCTACTGTAGTTTTAACAACCTGAGCTGCAACTCCACTTTTTATATAAGCACGCTCAATTAACAGAAATTTTATGAGAGAGCTTGGCTCAACAACCTTACAATCAAAAACTCCCTCTGGATACCCTTTCACCTTCCCAAACGGAGTGTTTCTAATATAAAAAGCCACGTTAGAGAAGAATGTCATTTCTCTAAAAATACCCGTATTTACAAAATAAACATCTGCCTTGAAAGAAGTTGGTACTCTGCCTCTACGATTAGGCTTATCTAAACGCAATCTCTTGAAAGTTTCAGGAATTAATGTCTGTCCAATCTTGAATTTGCCGGGGTACAACACATCAGTGATTTTATCTTTTACAACAAAAACAACGTTGAAGTTTGGCCTGATTACAATATTTGAGTTTACATACACTTTTTTTGCTGGATACAAAAATACAAGATGTGAATCTATCTCTTCGCCACACTCAATATTTTTACTAAACATTCTAAATAATTTAGAAAAAATACCCATTAATTCACCCTTATCTCATCCTCATTATAACATCAAAATTATACCACATAATTAGACACTCAACAAATCTTTAGCACATCCATGAAAAAATGTTTTTTTATAAAATTTCCTAGATGCGAATAAAACTTTATCTCACACCTCCCTTATAACCTTTAATAAAACGCCATTTGATGAGGATATCTGACTATTATTTTAAGTTATATTACTTGTCCAACACTCATATACATTTACTATATGGAGGCGTATATGAATAATATCACTGAACTAATTTCTAAGCCTGTCATTAGCCTTTTTGAAGGGCAAAATGAGGGAACTGTTGAAAATATTTTATTTGATAGCAAAATGAAAAAGGCTATTTTTGCTGTAATATTCCAAGATGAGGAACAATCGCCATTAAAGATTCTTCCCCTAAATAAAATTTATAACATCAATGACGTCATAACAATAAAAAACTGTGGAGAACTGGAGTTATATAGTAGCCTGGAGCTGCTTCTTTCCCACTTGTGCAACCCCATAAATAGCAATGTATACAGTGTTGATGGAAAGCATTTAGGAAGAGTACAAGATGTTTTTTTGAATAAAAATAATAACATTGACTACATAACATTAAATACTGGAGAGAGTATATATAAAAAAGAAATACTAAGCTTTAATTCTCAGATTATGTTAACTCAAGTAAATGATAAAAAAGTGCGACTCTCGTCCTTTCGCTCCAAGTTTATAATGCCGCAAATAACACAGCCGCAGATAGTACAAATAATGGAAGAAGTAGAACATTCTCCAGAAAACAAGGGAATTAAGAACGTAGTAAATAAGAAGAATCTAATTGGTAAACACGTTCAAAAAAACATACTTGCAAGTAATGGCGAAGTACTGATCAGACAGCATACAAAAGTTACTTTATCGATAGTAAAGTTAGCCAAACTTAACGGCGTATTAAACGAATTAACACAAAATTGTTTATAAAAAAACCATGTCTTATAGACACGGCTCTTTTTTACTCTTCTTTTTTACTCTTCTTCTTTATCTTTCTTAATTTTTGATGCAGAAGCAATTAAATTATTTAAGGAACTGTTAATAGATTTTCGAGGAGTGCTTCTAGGAGCTTTTACCACTTCTACAGGCTTCACAGGAGAAGGTATTGTTGTCTTAGAAAACTCTTTTTGTTGTTCGCTTATCTTCGCTGTTTCCGTTTCTATGATACTTGTAATGTTTTTCAAACGCTCAAGTTTCGCTCTGCTTTCTGCGGACATCTTCTGCGTTTTCTCCAAATCTTTCTTAGTTGTTTCTACCTTTCTCTTTGTCTCTATTAACTCTTTTCTACTACTGTCTATATCAACCTTAGTCTGATTTAAACGAGTCATTGTATCTTGTAATTGCTTTTCCTTTTCTCCCAGCATCTTCTCTTTTTCATTTAACTGTTTCTGAACAAGGCTTAGAGAATCTAGATTTTCTTTTAAACGAAGAGCACTCTCTTCCATCTGACTGGTCTTCTTGCTCAACAGTTTTTCTTTGGAACTTAATTCTTCCATTCGTTTTTGAATCTCTGCGTTTAACTCAGGGTTAGCTCCTGCAACTTTCTTAAATTGCGCCTTATACGCTTCAATTTGTTTTGCAAGAATCTCCCTATCTTTAGCGATTCTAGACATTTCTATCTTAATCTCAGTATTTTCTTGTGCTAATTTATCAAACGTCGCCTGCTTGGTTTTTACATCACTTACATTTTCTAAGAATGCTTCTGATGTAAAGTAATCTTTTACATTTCTGAGTGCTTCAACTTCTGCAAGTTTAACAGCAAGATCAGATTTTTGTTGTTCATATTCAGATTCTTTTGCAGCCAACTTTGCTCCTATCTCTTTGTGTTGAGTAGTTAAAGATTCAATTCGTGCAATCAGATCTTGTTTTTCTTCTTCCAACTTTTCAAGGTATGGAGTGTTCTGCTCCATAACTGTTTTACTGATAATACCATATATCTTGTTTGCGTATGTTTTTGCCTGTTCTTTCATCGCAGCTTCTACAGTTTGCTTTCTGTCTTCAATCGCGCCCTTGTAGTCTTCTATTACTGCCTGAATATCAGTTTGTTGTCTCTCAAACTTTGTAAGAGCCTTTTCATAGTCCCCTTCAATAATTTGTAGCTGCTCTTGTTCCTTTCTCTGTCTTGTACGTAAGAAAGTTGCTTCAGCGCTGATTGTTGTGTTATTAATTTGGTTACCTAACTGTTCGATTGTTTCTCTACGAGCTTGTGCCTTCCTCTCGAAAGTTTTTGTTTCTTCCTCGAAACTCTGTTCATAGTTAAACATTTCATCTTCTTTAGATCTAATTTTAGACTCTAAATCATTTTTTACTCTAATATATTTCTCACTTTCTTTCATTGCTCTTTCAAGCAACAAAGCGTTATCCAGTCCCAGGTCATCGAAGTCGTATTTCTCAAATCCCGCTTGGTTGAGTTCTTTTTCAAGTGCCTCTCGCTTTTCTAATTCCTCTCTCTTATCCAGGTATGCCTGTAACACAGGAATATCTTTCTTAATTTCTTTAGCAGTAAATAGTAATTCGTAATCTACATACATTGGTAATGTTTTACATGCTTTATCGATGTTCTTTTCAAACGCTGCAAACTCGTAATACACATCGGAGACAATAGCGGAGTGTCTGAATTTTAAGAACACCACAAACAATCCCCCCAGCAAAATAACCATGGCAGGAATAGCAATAATCATAAACAGTATTGCACCAAACCGAGCAACTGCATCGTTATTGTAGTAGGAAACACCAATTAGTAAAGCTGCAACTGCTAGCAATCCAACTAGTATACCGGTTGCAGAAACAGTATTTGCATAGCCACTTCCTCTGCTTGGACGATCAACACAAGTGGTAGTATTAATATAATTACTAGGAACACCCTCTCTTTCTAACATAAACTCTTGCCAACCAGTCCTGATAGTCTTAGGCACTCTCTTCATACGACTGTTAAACTCGATTAAGTTGTCGTTATTTATCGTTGGATTCTTTTTGAAATAGAGATTCAACTTACGTACAGTTTTTAATAACTTTAACTCGTAGGTTGATTTTGTTGCCAAAAATGAAAATAGTATCAATGCCAAGAAAAGCACTATAACTCCGTACATTAAATAATTAAACCCTATAACTCTTCCCATTTCAGAAAGGAAATTCGCGATACTATCAAAAATATTCGGTAAACCTGTCATAGAAATATCTCCTTAGATTACTTACAGTAGTATTATACCACACACAAGCATTTATTACTAATAAATTGGGATAAAATGTTAATTTTCTGAGTAGCCTAAAAACTAAATACTGTACACCTTTTTATTATGGAAAGAATAGATAAATTTATCCGTTACCGTAACGTTATACCCCCACTCTACAGCCTTAGCGTACAACTCCAACTGTAGTGAATAAGCGTCTATAAACTGTTGTTTTGAACGATATTTGTTGGTTTTAAAGTCCACTATTTTCGCCGTATTGCCGTCAAATATTATCAAATCAACAATTCCCTGAACAATTATTTTTTCTTCTCCGCCAGAAACAGGCATGAGGTTTTTGTACACATCGCTCATCATAAACTGAGCCTCTTTAATAATCTTCTTGCCTCCTATGATAGGTCGAATATGTTCAATAGCCGACAGGATTTCATCAACATCTACCACAATGTTTTTGCCTATCTTATTTTGTTCGCGCAACGAATTTATGATGTTTTCAACATCCTTTCTGCTCTCATGATACGTTAATTGTTCCATAACCGCATGGTAAGCTACACCTTTTTCCTGAGGAGAATATTCTACATTACTCTCGTGATATATATCAAAACTTTTAGGTGTAAATGACTCTTGAGTATAATCCTCCGATTGTAACAATGAAGTTACCGAGTTCTTTACTGCAATAGTGGATGTAAAAGGATATTTATAGCCGATATTATTTCGTAATGTGTCTACAAGTGAAGAATCTCCCGACGAGATTATCAACGGCGTTTTTTCATCATCACTATCCTTAGAAACCTGTAATATTTCTAATAACTGCGAATCAGATAGTAAAGTTGAACTGTTCTTGTTCAGAACAGCATTGCTTTCCCGTTGTGTAAATGACTGCAAGATAAGTTCTAAATGGTTGTTGCAACTATAGATGTATTTTGACTTTTTAAACACAGCTGTATTATAGCCGCCTACGATGCGCAGGATGTTTTGCGCTCGGGTTATAGCTACGTATAACAGGCGAATCTCTTCATCCATTTCACTCTTACGTTTACTTAAGATGCATGCCTCTCGCAACAAACTGTTCTGCCCTACCTTGTTTTTAATATCTAAGCTTTTTATTCCTATCCCAATTTCTTTACTTATAACAACATTTTTAATTCTAGTATTATTGTTGAACTGCTTACCCATTCCTGCTAAAAATACAACCGGTGCCTCCAATCCCTTGCTGTCATGAATAGTCATTATTTTCACACTGTTAGATTCCCCTATCTCTACATTTATTTTACCTTCACCACGATAAATCTCCAGCATGTTTAGCACGGAAACAATATCATACTTATCACTGCACCCGTCTAACAACTCAATAAATTTTGCAAGATTGTTTACTTTGGCGATGCCATTTACTGAACTTCCCCACAACGTTTTTAAATTACAATCTTTAACCATTGTACGCAACACATCTTCGACAGGTAGAGTTATCAGTAGCTTACGATATCTATCAATAGTATCAAAAAACTTTTTGACCTTATCGTTCTTGCATCTTTCTAGTACAGTGAAAAAATAATTTTTCTCTCCTCTCTTTTTTATATACGAACGATTATCTTCTACTTTAATATTCGCCAATTCTTGTTCGCAAAAAGAACCCAGTGGACTTAATAATAGCGTAGTTAAATTATAGTCATCTAAATGGTTATTCAAGACATGTAAAAAACTCATTAACACGTTACCTTCGTAAGTATTAAATAAGTCTGTTTTAATATTTGCGGTTACTGGTATACCATTATTCTTTAACTTATTATAAAGCGTTTCAACGTTATCTCCCCGTGATCTCACAAGAATAATTATATCCTTATAATCAATTATTTTTTCTTCACTAACTTTATAATTATAGTACTTTTTGCCAATAAGTTGGGATATTTCTGAC
The DNA here is from genome assembly GCA_964368425.1 of uncultured Lachnospiraceae bacterium. GTDB lineage: Bacteria > Bacillota > Clostridia > Christensenellales > UBA1242 > CAYJAP01. The sequence goes on from CAYJAP010000003.1 coordinate 20,174, forward strand.
AATATAGCATTGGCTTCTGTCACGTGTGACTGTTCTTTGTCCACTTTATCCTCACCTGATTTAGGCGTATCAATAATACTTACCTTGACTTTCGGATAGGCAGTTGCAAAACTACCATTCTCCGTTTCCAGTTGTGATGTCTTTCTGTAGTCTATACCTACAGTGTCAACAGTGATAATCTCGTTAAATATTTTATTAGCAAAAGATAGTATAACAGGATCACTACGGTAGTTTTTATTCAGCTGTAGCACTTTTCCTTTTTCTGATCTCGGATAGCGGTTGTACTTGTCCAAAAAGATTTCAGGTGAAGCTTGTCTGAATTCATATATGCTTTGCTTAACATCTCCGATTAAAAACAGATTATCACCATCTCGAATACTAGCAATTATCTTATCTTGCTTTTCATTGATATCCTGATATTCATCTACAAAAATAAACTTTTTACTCAGGCTAATTTCTTTCAATACACTTTTATCTTGCAACAACAGTTTCATATTATCTTCTAAATCGTTAAAATCTAATAAATTTCTGTCTTTCTTTAAAGTAGTATATTCTTTTTTAACTTCGCTTACAACGTCGATGAGTAAGAGCAATATATGTCTGCTCATCTCTACCCCTTTTGTCAGCGATTCATAATCATTAGTTATACATATTTTTCTGGCGTTCTCAACACGTCCTTTGAGAATGTAGAAAAAATCACTTGTTATTTCAAGATAATCTTTTTCCTCTTCGGACATATTTTTATTTACACGAGGTTTGTTCGGAAACTTAAAGTCAAATAGAACATTCAAAGCCTCAGCAAATTTTCTTTCTGCCGTAAAATCAGATAAAAAACTGTGAATACTTTCCAACTCAGTTCGTAAAATATTTATAGATTTTTCCTTAATTATCGTAAGTTCTTTCGTTATCTGACGTTGTAAAGATGAAAAATCTCTCTTTACATGTTGATGTATGTAATCAAAGTAATCTATTGTTGGGTTCTTAATTGCGTTCTCTATCCAATGCGCATCATCAGCGAGAGAGGATAAGAAATGATATACCTCTCGGATTGCCTCTTGTATCTCATTTACTCTTCTCCTCTGATAGAAAAACTCCAATAATGGATAATATTTACTTTCATCGTTCTCACTAATTCTGTCAAGAACATTTACCATCGCTTGATTAAACAAATTTTTAGATTCTTCCTGACTAGCGACAGAGAAATCCGGGTCTACCTGTATTGCGTAGAAATATTTCGTTATATATTTTTTACATATAGAGTGTAGAGTACCTATATCGGCAATATTAATTTTTTCCAGTTCGTTAGACAATCTGCCGTGCAACTCATCATCGGCATTCATTAACCTATCATTTATCCTGCTTGCCAACTTTTGTTTCATGTCATTCGCCGCTGCAACGGTAAAAGTCACGACCATCATATCGTCAATACTGACATTTTTTCCGATTACCATATCAATGATTTTCTCTATCATTGTGGTAGTTTTTCCACTACCTGCACTAGCTGATACAAGCACATTTTTATCAATTGCGTCTACAAATGACTGTTGTTCTTTATTTAATTTCGGCATCTTCCACCTCCATTAATTTTGCAAAAGAACGCACTGTTGCGACCTCTCTTTTTGCGTCACCATCCTCTTCACTAAATGCGCACATTCCTCTATATTTACAATAAGCACAGGCGTCAAACTTGCTAATATTCAACGGATACGGCGTTATTTCTCCACCACACATATCTTGTAGAGCACTTTTCATCATGTCTACAGCGAACTGTGCGAGCTTGCTAATCTCTTCAGAAGATATTTGTGTTTGTGAAGCACTTAACTGGCCTTTTTCATCTCTCTTTGCATTTATTAAAACACTCTCAACCCCAACATTTTCCATCGTGCTATCCATGTTGATTATATCGGTCAAATTACTTGATAACACGCCCTTTAGTTTATATCCCGACTCATCTTCCTTAAAATAAGAATTGCTCAGAGGCATGTAAAAAGCTCCTACAGGAGTGTATCCCGTCTCTTCCATAACGGCTTTTACGTACACAAACAACTGTAGTTTTTTTCCACTTGCCAAAGGAGTAAAGTTTGTAAAATCTTCCTTACCGGTTTTATAATCTATCACTCTAAAAGTCTTATTTTCCTTCAAAAAATCTACTCTATCGATTATACCACGCACGACGATTTTCTTCCCCTTACTTACCAAAGACTGCTCCATCTCAAATGGTTTTTCAAAATATTCCGGTAGATATTTAGACAATTGTAAATCTTGCAGTAATGCAGCAGATATTCTTGCAACTTCACGTCTTAAACTGTGTATCGCAAAATTATTTGATGAATTATCTAAAAACGAAGCATACTCATTTTCTAAAACAGAGTTAATTGTAGACACGGATATCTTCTCCAACGCCGAGATATCCGCTATGTATTTGTCTTTGCCGGCGATAAGTACAGGCATTATCTTTTCCACGAAATCATGTACAATATTCCCAAAATCTTGTGTGGATATTTTTCCATCGAGTTTTTCCTGTAGCTTAAGTCCATAGTTTATGAAGTGCACAAATGGACATTTGTAAAAGCTTTCGAACTGACTCACACTGGTCGTTCCACGTCCAAAGAAAAGCTCTTCTGCACCCTCTATTTTCTTGTTAGCTTTCTGTTTAGTCGCGTTACTTATATACAAATTATCTCTGTCTACAACGTCGTGTAGGACATTTAAATACTTAGAAAAATTCACATCTAGATGATTTCTATTATAGAAATTCAACATATTCACATAACTATTTTTCGCAGCCGATGAGGATACATTGTTAAATATAAAATTATTGTCGGTGTTGCCATATTTCTGCGATAACATCGAACTTTGCAACAGAGAAACATCTATCTCTTTTATACCAAATAGATGTAAAATATATTTTACGAAACCTGCCGGAAGAGCCTCTTCTCGCCCTTCTCCATAAAAACTAATAAACATTTTATTGTTATACTTAAGCAAGTTCTCATAAACCTTGTATTTCATCTTTGCGTTCACCTGACGAATTGTCGGCGACAGTCTATATTCTTGTGATAATTCGTCAATTTCGCTATCACTAATAATTCCCACATCTTCTTTATAGTCCGGCATAGCCCCTTCATTTGCCCCTAAAATAAATATGATTTCGTTAGGACGTACGAAACTACTGTTACAGTCTGCTACTAGAATTGTATCTGATAGAATTGGAGGTAAATGCACAGAAACTTCGTCCAATATATCCAAAAGGGAAACAAAAAATCTATTATCGCAAGGATAATTTTTCAGGACTATATCAATCTCATCTAATACTTCCAAAAACTTCTTTTCAATCTGCACCAGTATCTTGTATTGATATATATCCTTGTCATGCAAAAACTCCGCTAGAAGCTGTTCAATGCCCCTTGCAATATGTAATTTTTCATACACTTCTTTCACAAGAGATACGTACTCCGAAACCGTTTTACATGTCTTTACTTTTTTCTTTAAGCTAAGTAATTCACTAACAAAAGCACGGATGTTTATATGTACATCTGTCAATACAGCAGCTGGGTTTTTGATGCCCCTTTCACTTACCATATTATCCCAAAGATTAACTTCTTTATGATTTAACATCGATAGAGGGTTCTTCGCGATTTTTAATAACTGTAGCGGCTTATTACCAAAGATGAATGAAAAAATGTCTTTTAAATAACGTACAACAATATTGTCGCTTAACTTCTCGCCTTCATCTATAAAGACAGGGATGTCGTAATCGGCAAAAGTATCTTTTAAAACTTGTTTATACTTATCAATAGCACTAACAATTATAGAAAAATTGCGGTAATTATATTCTCCTGAAACCACCATGTGACGAATCTGCTTTGCTACAAAAGACACTTCATCGTAAATATTATTGCTCTTTAACACAGTAATGTCTTCTGTAGCACGAGCTTTGACAAACTTGGAACTGTTAACGAAGAGCGTTTCACTCAACACTTTCTTTGACTCCTCAAAAGTGTTTGCACACTGTATGATATGATGCGGACAACCCACTATCTCTGCTATACTTATGAGATTAGGTAGTATTTGGTTATTGAAAAAGTTCTTACCATTCACCACTTGTCCGTCACAAACCGTTACCCCCACCCCTTTGGAATGCTGCAACATCTTCTGTATAATAAAATGTATCTGAGGAGTAAAATCGTTGTACCCTACAAAGTAAAAATAGGTGTTCTCCATGTCCTCTTTATTTATATTATCCGCAAACAGATTTAAACGATTAAAACTATCTATGTACTGAGTTTGCAAAAACTCCTCATACTTAGAATAAATCAACTTTATCTCCGCCATCTTACGCTGTAAATTTGATGACGGTGAGTCTTCGACACGTATCTGATCGGGCGTGATTCTGCAACTTTTTAGCATAGATATAGTATCAAATACCACCTTTACAAAGCCCTCTTTATCACAGCTTTTACTAAAGGTAGATAGTTCTTTTTTGTTTTCAAATAGTATCTTTTTTATTATAGATAGTACTCCCAGCTTGGTCAGAAGTTTTTCTCTTACATTGCGTTTATCCAATATCTTATTGCTATAACGAGAAAGGGTTACAACCTCTACATCGAAAAAACACTTGTCTGATAAGGTATCAAACAACTGTTGTTCACAAGTGAAAGCCATTCTATCTGGAGTGATTATGACATGTTTGCTCGATAAATTACGGTTCTCCTGGATAGATTTAAAAACGCTTTCGTAGCATAAATCGATGGTATTTCCTCTAAATAATTTCAAAAACATAAAGCACCTTTGTGATTATATTCTATCACAAAAGTATCACAATTCCAACTTTTATTAATTTTTAGTTTGTTGTAGTAAAGATAATTGTTCCTGCAGTATAGTTTTTTCTTCCTGCAACCTTTTTATTTCCTTTTTTAGTTGTAAAATTTTTCTTTCGTTTTCGAAAGAAACATCAGATATAGCCTTACGTTTCAAAAGAGATACGAAACCCATGAATAAATTCTGGATATCATTATCTGACAGTCCTACACTTTTCTTTTTAAATTTTACTATGTTATCGTTTTTCAGCTCAGCCATCTATGCCCCTTGAGATATGTTTTTAGAATTATTAACACTTAAATAATATTTAATACATAAGTAATTATTCCTACCATGGTTTCATATAATTATTAGAGGTGGAAAATGGCGACAGTTCATATAAAAAGCGTTGAAAGTAGCGTGTACATTAACGGCGTATACATAGGAATGTTGGAGAAAGACAATAATTTTTGTTTGGATATTGAGTGTAGCGACTGCTTCGATTTATCTCTTTTTTACGACCAACGCAAGCCTGTTGTAACAAAAATAAATTTAGCAGCGTCAGACAAAAGGCAAAACAACATAAAAATTATACCCTATATTAATCACCATTTTGACATCCTCGTCACACCCTCCATGTTTGACGTCTCACTGCCCGTAAAAGAGTTATCCTATAAAGAGGTCGACAACACTTCTATCGGCGTGTACCAGTCCAATACGACGTATATATCGATATATAGAGCAGGTAATTTGATACATAATATAATAACTGATGAGTACACAGAAGCTAGTATAGAAAAAATAGAGGATAACTACTGTGTGATCTTAGAAAATACAAACAAAAAGCATGCTGTCATCTTAAATAAAGAGCTTGATATTATCTTTGATGAAGACTTTAGCGAGATTAGTCATGAGAATAACACTATTTCCATTCTCACTCCAGTAAAGGATTTATTAAGACATGCCAAGGTGTGTAAAATAGGTGCAGACGGTAAAAAAGAGTTTATAGTGTATCTTGAGAAAAATGTTAGCGTATCGGCTGAGAAATTAGTACCCCTGGCTTTCCTGCAATGTATACAGAACAAGGACTATAAAAAAGCTCAGAGTTTTTTACACTCTTCCCTGCAGTCTTCAGCAAATAAGATCAAGGGATTTTTCGGAAAGATTCAGAATATTTTTTATAATCCATACAACAATGGACAGCATAATTTTACAATAGAAACTGCCGAATGTTTGAAAAGTTACACTTTCGTAATAGATGACCAGAAAATACAGGATATAATAGAAGAATCTTTTTAAAGATTATTTGTTAAGATAAAGATAGTGTGGTAAACTATTAATATAAAGACAAACAAGGAGAAATTATGCTCTGGGAATATTATTTAATGGGAATTATTCTGTTGCCTGGTATCATATTTGCCATCGTCGCACAAGCAAAGATCAATTCCGCTTACACCACTTTTAGCTCTATTATGAACGCAAAAGGATACACAGGAGCAGAAGTTGCAAGGACAATACTCAGTGCTGCTCAGCTATCCGACATAAAGGTAAACCGAATTGGCGGACATCTAACTGACCACTATAATCCAAAAGAAAAGAGTATTTCATTATCTGGTGCTGTGCATGACGGACAGAGTATCTCGGCGATAGGTATTGCAGCTCACGAAGTAGGACACGCGTTACAGTACAAAACTAACTACTGGCCTATGAAAATGCGTACTGCCTTAGTACCGGTTATAAACTTTACATCAGCCTTTCTATGGCCATTACTAATACTAGGATTGATATTTAACTTTGTAGCTGTTCCTGGTAGTTTATTAGGACAAATTTTCATCTGGGGAGGCATTGGGTTCTTCGGTATATCTGTATTATTTAGTTTGATCACGCTGCCGGTAGAATATAACGCTAGCAAAAGAGCTCTATCTGTGCTACAACAATCGGGCATACTAACTACTACTGAAACAGCAGGAGCGAAAAAGGTGCTAAGTGCGGCGGCACTGACTTATGTTGCCAGCTTGCTAATCTCTATACTAACACTACTCAGATTTCTTGCAGCAATAATGTTAGGTCGAAGACGCTAATATATGGTTGAATTCACATATGTACTTTTATAAAAGTGATGTAATATCAGACAGTATATGCACTACAACAGTATATAAATAAATATTAAACTCAAATCAATCAGACAACAATCCGATTATAAATAATAAAAAAATACACGGTATTCGTGTATTTTTTATTAGTATATGTTTTTGTTGTATTACTCAATAATACTAGCAACAACACCTGAACCTACAGTTCTTCCACCTTCACGGATAGCAAAACGTAGACCTTGTTCGATAGCGATTGGAGTGATCAATTGAATTGTCATTCTTACGTTATCACCAGGCATTACCATTTCAACACCTTGTTGAAGTTCGATAGAACCGGTAACGTCAGTTGTTCTGAAGTAGAATTGTGGACGGTATCCATTGAAGAATGGTGTATGACGTCCGCCCTCTTCCTTTTTCAATACGTATACTTCGGCGTTAAACTTAGTATGAGGTTTAATAGTTCCTGGTTTAGCAAGAACCTGTCCTCTTTCGATATCTGTTTTCTGGATACCACGTAGTAATAGTCCGATATTGTCTCCAGCTTGTGCTTGGTCTAGAAGCTTTCTGAACATTTCAACACCAGTAATAACTGATTGAAGCTTAGAGTTCATACCAACAACTTCGACTGTATCACCAACTTTAACGATTCCTCTATCTACTCTACCTGTAGCAACTGTTCCACGTCCAGTAATTGAGAATACGTCCTCAACTGGCATAAGGAATGGTTTCTCAGTCTCTCTGATTGGATCAGGGATGTAAGAGTCAAGAGCAGCTACTAATTCTCTGATTGGATCACAAGCAGCGTCTTTAATATTTCCTGATTTAGCAGCATCAAGTGCTTTTAGAGCTGAACCTTTAACGATAGGAGTTTTGTCGCCTGGGAATCCGTACTCTGTTAAAAGATCTCTGATTTCCATTTCAACTAGCTCTAAAAGTTCTGGGTCGTTTACTTGGTCTGTTTTGTTCATGAACACAACGATGTATGGAACACCAACCTGACGAGCAAGAAGAATGTGTTCTCTTGTCTGCGGCATAGGACCATCGGTTGAAGCAACAACTAAGATTGCTCCGTCCATCTGAGCAGCACCTGTAATCATGTTTTTAACATAGTCCGCGTGTCCTGGACAGTCTACGTGAGCGTAGTGACGATTTGCACTTTCGTACTCAACGTGAGACGTATTGATTGTAATACCTCTTTGTTTTTCTTCTGGGGCTTTATCTATTTCGTTATAATCCATAGCGATAGCTTTACCCTCTGCTGCTAATGTTAGAGAGATCGCAGCTGTTAAGGTTGTTTTGCCGTGGTCAACGTGGCCGATTGTTCCTACGTTAACGTGAGCCTTATCCCTTATAAATTTTTGTTTAGCCATTATTTTATTTCCTCCTAATTTTTATTTTTAAAACATAGCTATTTTTTTGCTTTATTGCCTATAACTTCTTCAGCAACGTTGTTTGGCACCTCTGCATAATGGGAGAATACCATTGCAAAGTCAGCTCTACCTTGTGTTAATCCTCTCAAGTCAGTTGCATAACCAAACATTTGAGCAAGTGGCACTTCGGCGTTGATGACTTGTAAACCGTTGCGGTTTTCAGTACCTGTTAACATTCCCCTTCTACGGTTAATGTTGCCCATTACGTCACCTAGGTACTCATCTGGAGTGTTTATTTCCAGTTTCATTATTGGCTCAAGTAACACTGGGTCAGCTTTTCTAGCGCCTTCCTTGAATGCCATCGAACCTGCTATCTTGAACGCCATTTCGGAAGAGTCAACGTCATGGTAGCTACCATCGTATACAGTAACTTGGAAGTCAACTGTTTCGAATCCTGCCAGTACACCATTTTGTGACGATTCACGAATTCCGTTATCGATAGGTTGGATGTATTCTTTTGGAATGACACCACCAACAATGTTATTAATAAATTTGTACCCTGTACCTGGTTCTGTTGGTTCAATCTTGATCCAGCAGTGTCCGTATTGTCCACGTCCACCAGATTGTTTAATGTACTTACCTTCAGCTTCCACGGCTTTTCTGATTGTTTCTCTGTAAGCAACTTGTGGAACACCAACATTAACGTCAACCTTAAACTCTCTTCTCAATCTATCTACTAGAATTTCAAGGTGCAACTCACCCATTCCCGCGATAATTGTTTGACCTGTTTCAGTATCTGTAAATGTTTTAAATGAAGGGTCTTCTTCTGCTAACTTCACAAGAGCTAGAATCATTTTTTCTTGCGCCTGTTTGTTATTTGGCTCTATAGCCTGTTTAATAACTGGTTCTGGGAAATCCATACTTTCTAGCACTATAGGATTGTTTGGATCACACAATGTTTCACCAGTTGTAGTTTCTTTTAAACCAACAATAGCAACTATGTCTCCAGCGAAAGCTTCATCGATTTCTTCTCGGTGATTTGCGTGCATTCTTATCAATCTACCTACTCTTTCTTTCTTATCTTTACAGCTATTGTAAACATAAGAACCTGCTGTTAACTTACCACTGTATATTCTAAAGAATGTTAATCTTCCTACAAATGGGTCAGCCATAATCTTAAATGCTAATCCTGCAAAAGGTTCTTCATCTTTTGGATGTCTCTCAATCTCTTTTGTACCATCAACAGACATGCCTTTAATAGCAGCAATGTCGCTCGGAGCTGGCATATACTCAATTATTGCATCGAGCAATTTTTGTACACCTTTGTTTCCTAAAGCAGAGCCACAGATTATAGGCGTGAACTTCATTCCAAGTGTTCCTTTACGTATACCATCTTTAAGTTCTTGCTCAGTCAATTCTTCACCCATGAAGTATTTCTCTAGAAGCGCATCATCTAGTTCTGCAACCTCTTCCATCAACTTTGCTCTGTACTCAGCAGCTTTTGCTTTATACTCTTCAGGGATTGGTGTAACATCAAAAGTTTTACCTTGGTCATCGTGATATATATAAGCTTGGTTCTCTATAAGGTCAATGATTCCTTTGAATGTATCGGCTTCTCCTACTGGTATCTGTAACGCTACAGGTTTAGCATCTAGACGATCTCTCATCATCTGCATAACTCTGAAGAAGTTAGCATCATCTCTGTCCATCTTGTTAACGAACGCCATAGTCGGAACGCCGTATCTAACAGCTTGTCTCCATACTTTCTCGGATTGCGGTTGAACGCCACCACGAGCACAGAACACTGCAACTGCACCATCAAGAACTTTTAAACTTCTTTCTACTTCGATAGTAAAGTCGACGTGTCCTGGAGTATCAATTACGTTTACTTGGTGATCTTTCCATACACATGTTGTCGCAGCACTGGTGATTGTAATTCCTCTTTCCTGTTCTTGCGCCATCCAGTCCATAGTTGCAGCACCATCGTGAACTTCTCCAATCTTATGGCTTTTGCCACTGTAGAAGAGAATTCTCTCTGTCGTCGTCGTCTTCCCTGCGTCTATGTGGGCCATAATTCCCACGTTTCTCATCTTATTTAACGGATATTTTCTCGGCATAATCTAATCTTTTCCTTTTTATTTTTTACCATTTATAATGTGCAAAAGCTTTGTTGCTTTCTGCCATTTTGTGAACGTCATCTTTCTTCTTGTATGCTGCTCCTGTACTGTTATATGCGTCCATAATTTCATTTGCTAACCTTGCTTCCATAGTTCTATCGTTTCTCTTGCGAGAATAACTAACCAGCCAACGAATCGCTAAAGTCTGTCTTCTAACAGGACTAACCTCGATTGGAACTTGGTAGTTAGAACCACCTACTCTACGTGCTTTTGTTTCTAAAACTGGTTTTAGATTTTCAATTGCTTGTGTAAAATGCTCTACAGGGTCAACACTCAATTTGTTTTGAATTATATCAAATGCGCCATAAACAATGTTTTCAGCAACGCTTTTCTTTCCATCTAGCATAATCTGGTTTATTACTTTTGTAATCAACTTGTTGCCGTACTTAGCGTCTGGTAAAACATCTCTCTTAGGCACGCCTCCTCTTCTTGGCATTGTATTCCTCCTTAAATTTTACGTGAATGGGATAACTCCCTTGCTTTTAATTATTTTGGTCGTTTAGCGCCATATTTGCTACGAGCTTGTTTTCTATTCTTAACTCCAGCAGCATCTAACGGTCCACGAACAATGTGATAACGTACACCTGGAAGGTCACGTACTCTACCACCTCTTATAAGAACAACACTATGTTCTTGTAGAGTATGTCCAATTCCTGGAATATAAACAACACCCTCGTTACCTGTAGATAAACGTACTCTTGCGATTTTACGAAGAGCAGAGTTAGGTTTTTTAGGTGTAGTAGTGGTAACACTCAAACAAACACCTCTTTTCTGAGGGTTTTCGTCCAAAATTGGAACTTTGGATTTCACACTTACTTTTTTTCTGCCTTGCCTTACTAACTGATTGATCGTTGGCATTCTAGTTCCTCCTATAATAATTCACTAATTCATATTCAACCCAACATGAATTGTCCCCACCTAGCACGCAGATATTATGTGGTGAGTTATAAATCAGCGCATGCACACCATTGCACTAAATTCAATGCCTTAACATAGACTTTCGACTATTCAAGGTTTACCATAATACGCTAATGATTTTAACAAAATAAGCCGTTTATGTCAACACTTTTCTGAGATTTAAATTAAATAACTTAGCAATCAGATCAGTGTTTGAGAACATTCTACCACCTTAAATGAAAATATACAAATAAAAGATACAACATTAATATTTTTTCAACAATAAAAAACAAAAAAATACCTACTTTTGTGAGCAGATATTTTTATTATATATTAAACAACTAAATTACATTTAAATCAGTAATTAAACTAATTCAATCATTGCCATCTCTGTGCTGTCGCCCTGTCTTTTACCAAGCTTAACAATTCTTGTATAACCGCCACCGATGCCAAGTTCAGCTTTTCTTTTAGCAAACTTTGGAGCGTACTCGTTGAAAATTTTCTCAATCAAAGGATATTTAATATCTTTTGTTCTCGCTTTAAATGAGTCTTTTTTCTCTTTTGGAGCTCTTTGCTCTTCAACGACATACAGTTTAGACATAATTGCTCTTCTCGCAGCTAATCTTTTTGGTCCATCATTGATAACTTCTCTCTGAGCTTTAACACCTTTACTGTCTTTTGTTTCTTTCATAACTTTGACAGTATCATCGTAGGTATTAATCGCTTTTGTTAAGATTTTTTCAGCATACTTCTGTAAATCTTTTGCCTTTGCGAAAGTAGTTTCAATTTTACCATTCCAAAGAAAGCTTGTCGCAAGATTACGCATCATTGCCAATCTTTGATCTGTTGGTCTATTAAAATCTCTCATGCTTTTTCTCCTTATTCTTCGCTATTCTTCAAACTTAGTCCGTAACTAGCAAGTTTTGCCTGTACTTCTTCAAGCGAACGTTTTCCTAAATTCTTTACTTTTGCAAGATCTGCTTCCGTCTTTTTGATTAAATCTTCAACAGTAGATATACCTGCTCTCTTCAAACAGTTGTAACTTCTAACAGATAGATCCATATCTTCGATTGTCATTTCAAGAACCTTAGTCTGCTTGTCCTCTTCTCTGCTTACTAAGATGTCCATCTGAGACATGCTTTCCACTAAGTCAACAAATAAACCAATGTGATCTTGAATCAATTTACCGCTTAAACTAATAACTTCTCTGGCAGATAGTGTTCCGTTCGTCTCAACTTCAATAGATAACTTATCATATTCGATACTCTGTCCAACACGGGTATTTTGTACGATGTAGTTAACTTTCTTAACTGGAGTAAATAATGAATCTACAGCGATAAACCCGATAGGAGCCTCTGGATCTTTATTCTGTTCAGCTGGAACATACCCTCTACCTCTACCAACAGAAACCTCCATCTCAAAAGTAGTGTTCTCACTTAACGTACAGATGTGTAATGTTGGGTTTATAACCTCAACTAAGTCAGTATCATCAAAATCAGCAGCAGTAACCACACCTGGTCCTTTCTTTTTTACACGTAAAATTGTCTTAAAATCAGGACTAGTGTTGGATGTCTTTAACGCTAATTTTTTAATGTTAAGAACGATATCAACAACGTCTTCTGCAACACCTTTAATTGTTGAAAATTCGTGTGGAGCCCCTGCGATTTTTATACCCGTAGCAGCTGCACCAGGTAAAGCAGAGTAAAGAACTCTCCTCAAACAGTTTCCTATTGTGGTTCCGAAACCTCTATCAAGCGGTTCTACTACAAATCTAGCGAATCCTCCGTTATTAGTTTCTTCACATGTTATTTTTGGCTTTTCTATTTCTATCATAAGAAATCCCTCACTTTAATTATTATTTAGAATACAACTCTACGATTAAGTGTTCTTGAATATTTAAGTCAATATCATCTCTCTGTGGTAGAGCAACAATCTTACCTGTCAACGTTGAAACGTTAAATTCTAGCCATTTTGGTAGAATAACTTTAACATCTTTAAGTTCTTTAAACATCTCTTTATTGCGTTTACTTTCCTTAATAGATATAACTTCTCCAACTTTAACGATGTAAGAAGGAATGTTAACAACCTTTCCATTTACTGTGATGTGTCCGTGATTAACTATCTGTCTACATTCAGCACGGGAAGCCCCTATACCCATTCTGTAAACGACGTTATCTAGCCTTCTTTCTAATAGAGAAAGCATGTTTTCACCGACTTTACCAGTCTGTTTTTCAGCCATAACATAATATTTTCTAAATTGTTTTTCAAGTAAGCCGTAAGCACGTTTTACTTTTTGTTTTTCACGCAACTGTAATCCGTATTCGCTAGGTCTTTTTCTGCTATCAGCATGCACGCCCGGAACTTTCGCTCTACGTTCCATAGCACATTTCTTAGTTAAGCATCTCTCGCCTTTTAAGAAAAGTTTACAACCTTCTCTACGACATAGTCTACAATCTGCACCTGTATATTTTGCCATATAATCTCTTCTCCTTTATATTCTTCTACGTTTTGGTGGACGACATCCGTTATGTGGAACTGGAGAAACGTCCTTAATCATTGTTATATCCAATCCAGCAGTTTGAAGAGCTCTGATAGCAGTCTCACGACCGTTACCTGGGCCTTTAACGAATACATCTACACTTTTTAAACCTAATTCTACTGCACTTTTAGCAGCGGTTTCAGCTGCAAGCTGAGCAGCATATGGAGTACTTTTACGTGCTCCTTTTACACCAACGCTACCTGCGCTATTCCAAGATAAAGCATTACCTTTATCGTCGGTAATAGTTACAATAGTATTATTAAAAGATGCGTGAATGAAAGCGCAACCTTTACTAACATTAATTGTCTTTTTTCTTCTCTTAGTAGTAGCCTTTTTAACAACAGCCATTGTCTAACTCCTTTGTGATTTATTTCTTTTTACTTCTAGAAACGGTTTTCTTTGGACCTTTTCTAGTTCTAGCATTTTGTTTAGTGTTTTGTCCACGAACAGGTAATCCCTTTCTGTGGCGAATTCCACGATAACAACCGATTTCTTGAAGACGCTTAATATTTAAAGACACTTCTCTCTGAAGATCTCCTTCAACTTTACAGTTCTTTTCGATGTATTCTCTTATTTTAGCGACATCTGCCTCGGATAAGTCTTTAACTCTTATATCCGGATCCACGCCTGTTTTTTCTAAGATTTTCTTAGAAGTTTGTTTACCAATTCCGTATATATACGATAAGCTAGCCTCAACTCTTTTCTCTCTTGGTAAATATGGCCTTGGCCCAACCAAACTCATATCACCTT
>CAYJAP010000004.1:0-22594 GCA_964368425.1 uncultured Lachnospiraceae bacterium
CTTATGCTCTATTATATTTTTACATTTTGGTTTTATTTGTTATAATAAATATATTAAATTTATTAAAAAACGAACAAAACCCGTTTTTTATTGAAATTTTGCTGATTAAGGAGGCTATTTTGAGCAAAATTATAGGATTTGTGAATCAAAAAGGCGGAGTGGGTAAGACCACCACATGTGTGAATATTGCTGCTTATCTGGCTGTAATGGGTAAAAAGGTGTTATTATTGGATATGGACCCTCAGGGAAATGCTAGTAGCGGGGTTGGAATATCTAAAGAAACAAAGCTAAAAACCATATATGATGTGATGATGGATGACGTAGATGTTTCAGAGGTGATAATAAAAACAAAAATTGATGGATTAGAGCTTATTCCTTCAAGTGTAGACTTAGCTGGGGCAGAGATTGAGCTTGTTCAAATGAATAACCGAGAGAAAATACTAAAAAGAATCTTAAGTAAAATCAAAAGTTCGTACGATTATATATGTATAGACTGTCCTCCATCGCTTGGATTATTAACGGTTAACTCTTTGACGGCAAGCGATAGAGTAATTATACCGTTGCAATGTGAATACTTTGCGTTGGAAGGAATAGTTCAGCTAATGTACACGTTAAAACTGATAAAAAAGCACTTAAATCCAAGTATTGACGTCGAGGGAGTTGTATTAACAATGAAAGACGCTCGCAGCAATTTGGGTCGTTCTGTTGTTGCAGATGTTAAAAAGCATTTCGCTGATGCAGTGTACAACACAATTATTCCTCGCAACATTAGATTGGCAGAAGCTCCTAGTTATGGAGAGCCGATTGTAATATACGATCCAAAAAGTACAGGGGCAATTGCTTACAAGGCATTAACAGAAGAATTTTTAAAAAGAAATAACGATGTTCCAAGCTTATAAAATTTGTGAGAATACAGAAAAAACGCGAAAAAACATTAAAAAATATGTGTTTTTACATAAATTTTAATTAAAAGCATGACGGGGAACCAAAAATATAAAAATGTAGTAGTTATTATTATATAACTGATTAGGAGAGGTGTATGGAAGAAAAAAGAATCAAAAGAGGATTGGGTAGTTTAATAGGTTCGTTCGATGATGATATTATTGTAGGCAAGCATGGTGTAGAAATTGCTACTAATAGGGGTGTGGAAGAAATTAATCTTTCATTGATAGACATAAACCGTAATCAGCCTAGGAAAAATTTTGATGCTACTGCACTTAAAGAGTTGGCGGACTCTATTCGTGTACATGGAGTAATTCAGCCAATCATCGTTATTAAGCAAAATGAACGATATGTAATAGTGGCGGGCGAGAGAAGGTTTCGTGCGAGTAAGATGGTAGGATTAAAAACGATACCGGCGGTAGTAAAAAATTATTCGCCCAAAGAAGTGAAAGAAATTGCGTTGATCGAGAACATTCAGAGAGAAGATTTAAACCCTATTGAAGTCGCTCGGGGAATGAATGAGTTATTAAAGATATATGGCTGGACGCAAGATATACTCGCAGAAAGACTGGGTAAAAGCCGACCTGCTATCACTAATTTTATCCGATTATTATCGTTGACTCCTGAAGTTCTAAAGATGGTAGAAGAAGGAAAGTTGTCAGCGGGACACGCTCGTTCGCTTGTTGTAATATCTGACCCAACGATACAGTTACGCATGGCAAAAGTGGCGGTAGATAAAAAAATAACAGTTCGCGATTTAGAAAGGGAAGTTGCTAAAATGCAAGAAAAACCAGCAGCTAAAAAGGGCAAAATGTATAGTATTGAAATGAAAGAAGTTGTGCGCGTGTTGGAGAAAAAACTTTCTACAAAAGTGGTTATAGCGGGTGATGATAACAAAGGAAAAATTTGTATTGAATATTTTACCCGAGACGATTTAGAAAGGATTGTTTTACAATTAAATAAATAACACAACAGAATCCGTCAACAACGTTTAGACGGGTTCTTTTTTGCCTATAATTAAACATATTTAGGAGGGTTTTATGGCTACTTATGCGATGAGAGAAAAAATGAACTCGCACTCTTTTGCGTGCGATATTCTTAAAGAAATTTATGACAAACCAGCTCCAGTTTTTCTGTGCGTAGGAAGCTCCCGCTGTGTGGCAGATAGTCTAGGACCTCTCGTGGGAGAGTACTTAACAAAGAAGCACAATATAGCAACTTTTGTATACGGGAATCTAGAGAAAAACATAGATAGAGGGAATCTGTCGGAATATGTGGAGTTCGTTAAAGAAAAACACGGTGGTTCGCCAGTTATTGTAGTGGATAGTTGTTTGGGTGCATCTGAGGAGATTGGTTCGGTAAAATTTCACAAAGGAAGTTTGTTCGTTGCTGGTATAAATAACGGAGTGTTGATCGGTGATTATGGGTTATCTGCAATCGTAAATACTACAGGAATAACGGCGTTGAACTTTTTACGTGGAACAACAATAAAGACCATACTTAAATTAGCTGCTTTTATATCACAATCGATAGCGGCTGCTATCCACATGAGCCAAACGTTTCAGACAAATGTTGTGTCGGCGAATTAAATGATGTCGTAACAAAAACCGACATTTATTTTTCACAAACTCATCTTTTTATTTTTAAATTATTTTTAAATTATGTTATAGTCTATAAAATTGTGTACTATAATGACTATATTATAGTATATGTTTATACGATATTGACGAGTAATCTGCTATACAAATCCTGCTTTACATGGTATAATTTATACTGTAAAACGGAACAAAGTTATTGTTGAAATATCATCACGACAATACGAAACGGCTATTTTACTAAATCGGAGGAAAGAGTTGAATACAAACAAACCTAAAAATTATCGCAATTATTTATCATTATTTTTAATAATATTTGCTTTTATTTTAATATTTTATATGTACTTTTCCAGTTCTTCAGGAACAGAAATTTTGCCTTCACAATTTGAGCAGTTAGTGGAAGAAGGAAAGGTTGAGAAAGTTCAAATCGTAGGGTACCCTTCAGGCGGTACAGTAAGAATACGGGTAATAGGAAGCAAGGTTACAGAGAATAGATGGCCACAAGCGTCAGATTACTATTTCTCATACATTTCTTATGACGATGTATCGGAAACTATAAAGACATACAACAGTTATGTGAAAGAAAGCAAGGCGGCGGATCCTGATTTCGAGGGTGTTGAGATTGTTAGAACAGAGGGTAATCCAGCTACACCTTTCTTAGAAAAAATACTACCATACATGAGCATCATTATCTTCGTGGTAATTACTATTATTATAATAAGAATGATGACAACTAAAAGCAGTGGAGCGAATGCTTTTGGAAAAAGTAAAGCGAAAATAATGTCTAAGAGTGTAGTGAAATTCGCAGACATTGCCGGAGCAGATGAAGAAAAAGAAGAAACTAGAGAAATTGTGGAGTTCTTAAAAAATCCATTGCGTTTTAAAGCACTAGGCGCTCGAATACCAAAGGGAGTGTTGTTGGTCGGTCAACCAGGAACAGGTAAGACATTACTAGCGAGAGCAGTTGCTGGAGAAAGTAATGTGCCATTCTTTAGTATAAGCGGTTCTGATTTCGTAGAATTATACGTCGGAGTGGGAGCAAGCCGTGTTAGAGACTTGTTTGAAACGGCGAAAAGAAGGTCTCCTTGTATCGTGTTTATCGATGAGATAGATGCTGTTGGGCGTCAGCGAGGAGCTGGGCTTGGTGGCGGAAATGATGAGAGAGAGCAGACATTAAATCAGCTATTGGTAGAGATGGACGGATTTGAGAGTAACGAAGGAATCATCGTATTAGCAGCTACAAATAGGGCGGACGTTTTGGATCCTGCGTTGTTACGACCAGGTAGATTTGACAGACAGATTTATGTTAATGTTCCTGATGTCAGAGGAAGAGAGGGCATCATAGCTATCCACGCAAAAGGAAAGCCTATTGATTCAGACGTAGACTTCAATGCAATTGCACGTTTAACGAGTGGATTCACGGGCGCGGATATAGAAAACTTCTTGAATGAAGCAGCTATAATAGCCGCTAGAAATAACAGAGTTTCTATCTCCATGGAAGATATCACTGAAGGTATCAATAAGGTATTAATGGGTCCTCAAAAGAAGAGCAGGGTTATTACCGAGAAAGATAAGAGAATTACTGCATACCATGAGGCGGGACACGCTATAGTTACGAAAAAACTAGAAAGTGGAGATAATGTTCATGAAGTATCTATCATTCCTCGCGGAATGGCTATGGGATATACATCGATACGTCCTGCAGATGATGAAGAGGGCATGACGTATAGTCGACTAGTGAAAAAGATTAGCACATTAATGGGTGGTAGAGTTACAGAAGAGATAATCTTTAATGACATTACCACAGGGGCAAGTTCGGATATCAACAGGGCAACAGAAATTGCTAAACGTATGGTGACTGAGTGGGGAATGAGCAAGAGACTGGGATTTATCAACCTGGGTAAAAGTAAAGAGGTTTTCATCGGTCGAGATTATCAAGTTCAGAACACATATTCTGATGCTACCGCAGCAATCATTGACGAAGAAATAAAGAGAATCCTTGATGAATGTTATCAAGAAGCCAAAAGGGTAATTAAGCAAAATATGGATATACTGGAAAATATGGCGCAGTTATTGTTGGAAAGAGAGACAATTTATTTAGAAGAAATCGATATGATTATGGCGGGCGAGAACTACAAAAAAGTTTCCAAAATGTTAGATAAAAAAGACAAAAAAAGAAAGCAAGAACAAGAAGAAAAACGTAAAGAGCAGGAAAAACAACAAGCGTTACAAGTTCAAACTTTAAAAGAACAAGCTGCTGAGGCTTTGCGTAATGCGGGAGTGTTGAGCGTACAAGAGTTTGAGATGATTAAAAAAGACGGAGAAGATCTTAAAAAGAAGCTGAGTGAAAAGTCCGATAAAGAAAAAAGTGCTGAAGTAGAAGTTACTAAACCTACAGCAAAAGTAGAGACGTCTACTACAAAAAGAAAGACATCTACTGCAAAAACTTCTAGCGGAACAACTAAGAAGACTACTACAGCAAAACCTGCAGTTAAAAAACCTGCTACTGCGGCGGCTTCTGTAAAAACTACGGCGAAGAAGTCCACAAAAACGCCAACAAAAACTACAGCAAAAAAACCAACAGATAAAGGCAAGAAGGAGTAAGTTATGGTTAAGAAAATTATACTTTGGTCAGTTACGGGATTGGTTGGTCTGTTGGCTATTGCCACAGGAATAATCAGTTTAATAAAAAGCGATTTTAAACAAGTCGCTTTGGATACATACGCAAGTATACAGGTATACGATAAAACATCTTCATCTTTCTTAGACTATAATCCTAACTCTGATGAATATAAGCAGATTGTTAATTTGTACAACGAGAGTTTTGATGAGAGCGTGTTAATATCTTTATTCTCAGGAGCTTACGGTTTTGAAGGTGGAGTTGTTCAAGGGCATGTGGACTTATCTGCAAGAATGGATACCTCCGGAAAACAATATATTATGTTTTTCTCCATTGATGAAAAAGTGTTAACTGTTGACTCTAAGCTTTATAAAAACAATGCAGATAGTATTGTTAAATACAACCGCATGGTATTAGAAATAAATAATACTTCGGCGTTGTCTGAAGCATCTTTATATATAATAGATGAAAGCGAGTCTACACAAGACGAACTGGTTTCTTATTATAAAGTTTCAATGCTAGCTCATTTTAAAGATTTACATAATTACATAATAAATTTATAAAAAGCTATAGAAAAGATACCACAACTCTCCGTATACATAATTAATTATGAAATAAAAAATCAGGCATTAAGCCTGATAAAATAATTATTATAGTATAAATGTTGTAAGCGGTGTCTTTTTTTGTTGTTATCTAACAAGTTGTTGTGACTGAGATTTTAACAGTTCTTGTAGTGCGGATTTACCCTCTCCAAAAGAAGTTCGTGTTTCGGGTATCCAGTTACGTAGTAGTGGCGTTGCGTGGTGTTTTCCTGAAGATGGTGTTTTTTCTATCAGGTTGAGTGGGAATCTATCAACAGTCCGCAATGGCTGTGGTAGATATTTCTCTAACTCGGGATACCCTTCCAGCAATCCCTGTTTTTTCGTAGTTTCTCGTATCTCGATTGTTTTAAGTATAGATGTACACAGTGCTGGCAGATATTTATTCTGTTGCTCTTCAGTTAGGAACCTAGGTTGTATTCTTTCGGACTTGTTCTCTAAGTCTACAAATCCCGCTTTGATTTTATCTAAGCTGTCATATGTCCAGTAAGTAGCTCCCTGCAACCTTCTGTTAAGCCTTTCTATTAATTCAGGATTTGTATTAGGTTGTAATAGAGCCTCCCTAGTTTCTTGCCAATCAAATCCATAACTATGAACACTCCACGCTAGGCGTTTTGGATCACCCGTGTTTACAATATCTGATAATTTCAAATCTCTACGGTAGGTTATGGAAAACAGCGCATGGCTAATAGGATTAATGGTTGTTTGTAATGCTAATGGAATAGAAATGTCTGGGTGTGCTAAATCGGCTTTTTTGATAGTGTCTAAATTGCTCAAAACATCTACTAAATCATCACCTCTTCCGCCTGCATCCATACTATCTATAAAGAACTTTAAAGAAGAATTAGGAGAGTCGATGGATGACATGTCGTATCTAGAAGCTTGTTCCAACATAGAAAGGATGTCGCTTTTTGATAGGCTTTTAATAATCCTGTTTCTCATTTTATTATGTGCGTCTAAAGTCTCCTTTTTATCTGTAGCTTGCGATTGTTGTAGTGCAAAATATGTTTCTCCCAGCAATAGATCATCTACGAAAACGGGAGATAGAATATCGGCAGCCACACCCACTTGTTGTGCTCTTTTATAAATAATGCTTTTAGTAGGACACAAATACTCAGCACGAGACAAGAGTTGTCTTTTGATATTGAGGCGTGCAGAATAATCTCGGAGACGTAATTGTTGTAATGAATTTGCAAGTATATCACGTCGTTTAATACCTACTGACGTCATAGCAAGAGGATAATCACTGTGAGCCACATTGTAGGATAAATCTGCAAGACACCCCCAATTAAAAGTGATATTTTTTCTTTCAAATATATTTCGTGCTGCTGCTGAAAGTTTTAGCATCAGCTTAGGCGATTGTTTAAAAACTGAAAAGTCAGCTGCAAAAATCTCAAGAGTGGCAGCTAGTGTTTCGTTATCCATTTTTGGATAGTACGATAACACGTTTACAGGCTCTTCTATTAAATATTTTGTTAGTGTTTCTCTATCGTGTATTCTTATTTGTTTAATAAATGTACGATCGTCTTCATCGGCACCATACCAGCCGCCCATGTGTGAAAGCTTTGTTGTGGAGGTAGGGTAAAATTTCTGCAAATAATACTCTTCTATTTCTTGTTGAACGGCGGAAAGCGAAACTTCATCTTGAGCGCGTGCCCAAGCTTGGTAAACGCTGGCGGCATTTGTAGGATCTCCTCGCACAATCCAATAGTCATCAGTTAGTTCGCGTTCATGATGTTTATATGCAGGAGTTTTCTGTACAGGTTTATCCTCAACAAGAGATATTTCAGGCTCATCAGACTCATCTATCTCTACAATATCGTCAAAATCTTCTTCTAATTTTTCACGTTTATCGCTCATAATAGCCTCCTAATAGTCGCATAAATTATCTCACAGAAAGTGCCGATTGTCAATAGGTAATTATGCTCGGGGGAAAGATCTATTGACATATTTTAAAGCGGCTAATAATTTTTACAGTAAACTCGGTATGCTTTTTGTAAGTTTGTTATAAAAATAAGAAAACATAATGACAAATCGACATTTTTATGTTATTATATTTCTAACAATAGAAATACCATGTTTATTGGAGGTTACGAATGAACTGGGTAGACATAGTCGTTATAGCAATAGTGGTGTTAACAGCAGGTATTGGTTTGTGGAGAGGATTATTCGAATCAATACTCTCTTTAGTAGGAACTTTTCTATCTGTCTTCTTGGCGGTGCTAGCAAGTAAACCAGTCGCTTCATTTCTGAATAAAATAGCCAATGTTGACCAATTATTTATGAAACTGCTAAAGTCTGATGGAGGAGTAACCTTATTTGGTAAAACATTTACTAACGAAAAAATCGCAGCACTCTGCACTGTTGTGCTTGCTATCGTTATTGTTTGGATTTTAATTAAGTTAGCTATATTCCTACTGTCCAGATTATTTGATAGTGCAGTATCTAAAAGCAATGCTCTGAGCGGATTAAACAGGGTGCTAGGATTATTCTTTGGTGCAGTGAAAGGTGCAGCAATTGTTTTAGTTGTTTTGGGGCTGTTGTTCTGTGCAAGCCTACTCCCTTTTGTGGGGGATAAATTAGAAAAGCCAATTATGAAATCAGGGTTTACGCAAAAAATATATGTTTACGTCGGCGAGTGGGTCGGTGATAAACTAGGAGATAGAATTTATAACGTCGTAGATAGCTTAGTCGAGGATGAAGAAGAGACGGCAGAGGAAGAGACTCCAGAAGGCGAGACTGAAAAAGAGAATGTAGACAGTCCAGTATTTGTACGAGAGTACAACGGAGAACTAATAGCGACGCTTATAACCTAAACTAATATTTGTAAGTAAGGTAAAACCCTGTGATTAAGTTGACAGGGTTTTATTATTTTTCTATAATTAAGCGATAAATATTGTTTTTTATAAACAAGGAAGAGAGATGAAAATGAGTAAAGAGATAAAGAGTAAAACAACGAAGAGTGTAAAAAAAGTTGTTGCAGATAAAGCCAAAGAATCGACAGTAAAACGCAAACCGTCGACGGTAAAAACTTCTAGTACGACAAAGCCTTCTGCTAGAACAGCTAAAAAGAATCCGGTAGTTAAGAAGAGTGTTGTTACATCTCCTGTTGCCGCATCCATCGAGGAATATAACTTCAAGGCTATTGAAAAGAAGTGGCAAAATGTATGGGAGAAAGAAAAGAGATTTGAGGTTAAAAACCATGAGAAGGGGAAACAAAACCAGTACATCTTGGTAGAGTTCCCTTATCCGAGTGGAAAAGGATTGCACACGGGACACGTTCGTAGCTACTCGGCTATTGACGCGGTTGCCCGCAAAAAGAGATTAGAGGGATACAATGTGTTGTTTCCTATGGGGTGTGATGCATTTGGACTGGAAGCGGAAAGAACGGCTATTCGTGAGAAAAAACTCCCGCAGGAAATTGTTGATAGAAACATTGCTATTTTCAAAGAACAATTGAAAGAGATAGGATTGTCGTTTGACTGGTCAAGAGAAATTAATACTTGTGATCCTAAATATTACAAATGGACACAATGGATGTTTTTGCAGTTCTTTAAACATGGGTTAGCGGAAAAACGCAAGATATACATTAACTGGTGTCCACATTGCGGCGTTCTTGCAAATGAAGAGGTCGAGGGCGGATGTTGTTGTCAATGTCATACAGATACTGTTCAGAAAATTAAAGAGCAGTGGGTGTTGAAAATGACGGAGTATGCTGACCGATTACAGGAAGATTTGGTTGACACTGATTACATGGAACACATCAAAATCAGTCAGAAAAACTGGATAGGTAAGAGCGAAGGCGTACAGGTTAAGTTTAAGATAAAGCAAGGCGGAGAGTTTGAGATATTTACTACCTGCATAGAAACTATCTTCGGAATAACGTTTATGGTGTGGGCGCCGGATAGTCAGCTCGTGCTTAGTGTTAAAGATAAAATTAAAAACTGGGAAGAAGTTGAGCAATATATAAAAGAAACGGCGAAGAAAAGTGAGTTTGAAAGAGCGGAGCTGGTTAAAGATAAAAAGGGATGTTTATTGGAGGGCGTTACGGCTATCAATCCAGTAAACAACAAAGAAGTGCCGATTTACTTGGGAGATTTTGTATTGGCAAACTACGGTACTGGGGCTGTGATGGCGGTGCCTGCACATGACCAGCGAGATTATGAGTTCGCGATGGAAAACGGCATCAGCATAATCCAAGTAATCGACGGGGAAGATATTTCCGAGAGAGCGTACGAAAAACAGAGTTACCTTGATACAGGGGCGAAACTAATCAACTCAAAAGCATTCAACGGCTTAACTGTGAAAGAGGCGAAAACTGCTATCACAGAGAAGTTGGTTGCCGATGGGCTTGCCCATATACAAACAAACTTCAAGATGAGAGACTGGGTTTTCTCCCGTCAAAGATATTGGGGAGAGCCTATCCCAATGATATATTGTCATCACTGTGGTTGGGTGCCAGTACCAGAATCAGAGTTGCCTGTCAAACTTCCTCATGTAGATAATTATGAACCTACAGATGACGGAGAATCTCCACTTTCCACTATCGAGCACTGGGTAAATGTTAAATGTCCAAAGTGCGGAATTATGGCGAAGAGAGAAACCGATACAATGCCAGGTTGGGCAGGTTCGAGCTGGTATTTCATGAGATACTGCGACCCCAACAACAGCGAAGAGTTTGCTAGTCAAGAGGCGCTTAAAGCTTGGTTGCCAGTAGCACTTTACAACGGTGGTAACGAGCATACTAACCGACACCTTATGTTTGCGCGATTCTGGAATAAGTTCTTTTATGATATAGGTTTTAGCCCTGTATCTGAGCCGTTTAGAGAAAGAATATCTCAGGGATTAATCCTTGGTTCAAACGGCGTGAAGATGAGTAAAAGTTTGGGCAACGTTGTTGATCCGCGCGAAGTTATTCAGGAGTTTGGGGCAGATTCTTTACGTTTATGGGAATCTTTTATAGGTGACTACTTCTCCGCTGCAAACTGGAACGACGACGGTGTTAAGGCGTGTCATAAGTTCCTGAGCAGGGTTTGGAACATCCAAAAGATGTTGGTAGATGGTATTACAATTTCTGATGAGCTTTCCTATATGATGAATTATACAATATCCAAAGTTACAAGCGATATTGACGGAATAAAATTCAACACGGCTATTGCAGCAATGATGTCGCTGGTAAATGAGGTGTACAAAATAGGTAAAATGAATCACCACGAGTATCGCTCGTTGTTGCTATTGTTGAATCCATTTGCTCCACATATCACTGAGGAGATCTGGACAAGGCAAGGATATTCTCCAAAAATTCATAAGTCATTATGGCCGACGTTTGATAAGAGCAAGACGATGCAAGAAGAGTTGGAGATTGCGATACAGATAAACAGTAAAATCAAGGGAAGAGTAGTTGTTCCGGCAAATGCATCGGAAGAAGTTGCTTACCACCATATAAAGCAAAAGTTTCCAGAATTACTGTCTTCTCCGGTGAAAAAGACAATCTATATAAAAAATAAGCTTATCAACTTTATTGTTTAAGCTTTATTGGTAATGACTTCAATAGAATAAGACAAGGTCTTGTAAGCAAGATCTTGTTTTGTTTTTCTTTCTACAGAGATATTTCAAGAGACATGATATTGTTTTTAAGTTGCGAATATGGTATACTAACATTAGTGATAAAAAAAGAAATTTACATCTCAAGAGAGAGTTTATAAAAGCGCCGTGCACAAAGGGATTTATTTTATGTGCATCTTGACAACGCTAAGTAGATAAGTTATAATAAAATTGTTAAATATTGGAGAAAATGTTCTATATTACAACTATTTGTATAAACTACGACAGGTTATCCGTTACAAGTAACGCCATATTTAATAAAAATACAGACTAGTTAAGCTATACATTTCAAAAATAAAGAGGTAAATGTATGAAAAAGTTTTTAACATATTTATCAGTAATAATAGCTACAGTTGCTCTCGGGTTTACTGTGTTTTATTTGGTGCGTGACGACGAAATACTTTCTATTTCTGCACAGTCCATGTACGTGTCTATTGGAGACACTTTTAGCATTGAGCTTAACCATGAAAATCCTAAGGCGTACACCGAGGTAGAAGTTATATCTACCGACGAGATGGTAGTTAACTACATCGAGAAAGAGGGCGAAGAATACAGGTTTACAGCGATTGGTGGTGGTGCTGCGTGGGTAACGTTTAGAACAAGTAATCAAAAGTTTAGAAACTTATCAGCAATGATTTGGGTGGGTAATGGTTCGATAGATTTCCCATATTACATATCTTCTGCTGAGCAGCTAGCCATGATTGGTGTAGCGCAGCCGGGGGAAGAAGAGGCAAGATTTAAATTAAGTGATTGTTATAAGTTAGTTAATAATTTGAATTTGATAGACGGCTCAGATGGTAGTGGATACTGGACTCCTATTGGAACGGGTACAACGTCAGGGTTTACAGGCGTTTTTAATGGTGATGACAAGACAATAACAAATATTAGATTAGGAACTCCAGAGCAAAGAGCTGCTGCGGGTTCTGAAGATGTTGATATTAAGCATGCGGGATTATTTAGTTTTATCGGTCAAGAAGGAAGAGTTGAAGGTGTAAAAATCTCAGGATTCCGCGCAGAAGGCGTTTACGAAAACGCTGGTGTTGTGGCGGGAGTTAACCATGGTGGAATAATCGAAAGAATCGATATTGCTAATTCTAGTTTAAAAGTAGCGACCACTCCATATGTTGGTGGGGTTGTAGGACAAAATATTTCTGTATACGTCGAGGAGAAGATCGTCGAGGGGAATGTGGAAATTCCTTATGAAAGAAATATTGCAAGAATTGACAGGTGTTCTGTTGATGTAGTATATGGTGACCCGCAGGAAAGTTCTTACACAGGACTAGACGGTATTGTTGGCGGTATTACAGGATATAACGGTGGTGGAATAATAGTTTTCTCTGTAGCTAAAGGTACGGCGTATCTACAAGACGACGTTAGGTACGGTGGACTTATTGGATTTAATTCCGAGGTGGATTTGAAGAACTCTGTTCTAAACCCTTATTCATCTGACATTGTTGGCGGACACATGAAGAATTGTTACACAATTGTAAATATATATATATCTAAGATAAATGCACAGGCAATTATAGGTGGTGTCATCGCTATCAATCTTACGTCGGAAAGATACATATATGTAGTTGATAATGTACAGTACACGCCAGACGTAGAAGCAGAATTGCCGGGTGGAGAAACCTTATACATTCAAACAAACAAGATACAGGGAAACTATTTTAGAATAGCAGATGATAAAAACCAAGCGTTTATTATGGATAATAATAGTTACGGTACAGTTTATGGAATATCAAAACAAGGAACAAATTTAAGTTCCTTAAGCAACATAACAAGCATCTACTCTACAGACGTGAATGCGTCGCTAGCGTTAATCGCAAGCGGAAAGACAGTCGCTCAACTACAAGAGCCTGACACATACAAATCTCATAAGGTAATGGACGAAGTTGTTTTGTGGAGCACTGATTACTGGAAGATGAACAAAGGTCAATACCCAGAAGTGGTATTTAACATCATAAGTGTAATATATGGATTAGAAGAGGCTTTCGATGGGGCGATTGATTCACCTGAAGATTTAGCTAAAGTAAACCAAAATCTGAATAAAAACTATGCTATAATTGCGGACATTAACTTGTTTGGATTTGTTACTTCTGCCGATGCGACATCTAAGTTTATAAGTTGGACACCTCTAGGTCCAGATGAAAAGAATCCTTATACTGGAACGTTAATTTCCACACAAAAACCTGATGGTACTTATTATGTTATTAAGAATTTAAGTATTTCCACAAGTGAAGAAAAGCTTGAGCTAGCGGACTTTAAGTACGCAGGCTTGTTTGGAGTGTTGGGTAAGACAGCCCAGCTTAGAAATATTGTGTTAGAGAACTCTACAATAGTGCATGTTAATACAAACGGAGAGAAATCATACACAGGTGGAATAGCTGGATTGAATAAGGGCGGAACAATAATCAACCCTGTAGTAAGAGGAGTAACTATACAAGGACCAAACTATGTTGGTGGGATCGTTGGAGTAAACCAAGATAACGGAACAATAATCAATCCACGTGTGTCTAATAGCGGCACAACAGAAGCCGACAGAGTAGGCACGAGTATCGCGTTAGCAACATTAGCGCAAGAAGAGGCGTACATCGGTGGTATTGCAGGTAAATCTAACGCAGGTTCTACCATCGCTCAGTCTACCATCGTTGGTGGGGTAACCATATCTGCAGCAGGAGATTCTGCGTCAGACAGCTATCTTGTTTATGGCGGTGGAGTGGTAGGACATAACGCAGGAAGCATTACAGATACTAAGGCATACATTGATAGTGGTTCTATGTCTTTTAATCCAAACATAAACGCTGTTGCTGGTGGTATCGCGGGATACCATTCCGGCAGTGGAGTTATAGATAGCGCTGCAGTTAGTATAGTTATATCGGCAACGCAAACTCCTTTCTATGCAAAAATGGAGATAAGTTACGAGCGTGCTAAACATCTCGCAGGTGGAGATGCAGATAAGATCAAGGCTGTCGAGGCTGCTGAAAAGGCAGGTGACAAGGTATACGAACAAGTATTGATGAATCCGGACACATATGTTGGTGGAATCGTTGGACAGCTAGTGGGAAATGCTACTATAAAGAAAGCCTTTATATACGGTTCTGCTAATTCGGGGCAATTGGAGGGAAGAGTAGTTGGCGGAATAGTGGCTAGCATGGCTGCCGATACTTGGCTTAAAGTTACTAACTCTAATAAAAGTAAGTGGACAGGAGAAAGGGAAATAGTTCCTGATGCATCGAGTATGAGCCCACATATCAGTGAAACATTCGTTGATCGAGTTTCGTTAACAGGATATTTGGTTGGCGGACTTGTTGGAATTCTGCAATCAGGGTTTGTACAGGACTGTTATATAATATCAGGCAATGGCGCGGGTATATTCTCTACTGAGGAAGCAGGAGCAAAGGTAGCCGGTATCGTAGGAGAGATTTTGTCTAGCGGAATCCAAAATGACCACGTTTCTTGTGGATTTATGAATAGAGTATATGCAGTTACGAAATTTACAGTACAAGATAATGCCACAGCTTATGCAGAAAGTTCATCAACGTTTAGGGCAAGTAACAGCAAGGGAGAAGGATACATCTTGAACTACATCTTTGATAAAGACGTAGCGGACAAAGAAGCTAAGACACAGGATAATGGTTGGAGCTTTGGTGAGAAGATAGGGAATTGGGTTGTTGGAGTAGTATCCGGACAAGAAATTACCCCGGCGACTTCTACAGCCAACATGAAAGCAGGGTCTTCGGGTGAAAAGATTAGCAAATGTGGATTTAATTCTACCACGTGGACATTCCTAAAAGATAATTATGGGCAGCTAAACTTTGTATCTAGCGGAACAATGAAAGAGATACTTACGGAGATGAAGGCGTCGCACAATAAAAAATAAAAGAAGTGATTACACTTCTTTTTTTTATTCGTCTATGCAGTGGATACAAAAAAACACTTTACCTAAACATGTTTGTTTAAATTAAAGTGTCAAAATTTATATAGTAAATTTAGGTTAAGCTTGTTTTGCTTTTTCGAATTCTGCTAAAACTACTCTGTTTAACTCTTCTCTAGTCTCAGTATTTAGTGGATGAGCAACGTCCTTGTATTGTCCATCAGGAGTTTTTCTACTAGGCATAGAAATGAAGTATCCTTGATTGCCTTCAAGAATTTTGATGTCATGAACAACAAAGCACTCATCGATTGTGATAGATGCAACAGCTTTTAGTTTTGAATCATCTTTTTGGATTAAGCGGATACGGATGTCTGAGATTTTCAATTTAGTATACCTTCCTTATTTGTATTGCATTTCTACATGCTACTATATTGTAACATAGACACAATAAACAAAACAACTTTTTTAAGCGACTTTCATATATATTTTTATGAAAAAAATTACAATAATAGACACAAAACACATTTACTTCATCGGAATTGCCGGAATAAGCATGAGTGCCTTGGCAAAGTTGATGCTGTTTTTAGGGAAAAAAGTTAGTGGCTCAGACCGTGTTGCCAATGATGTAACAGTCAGTTTACAGAGATTAGGGGCGATTGTTTTTAAAGGAGAATCTGCAACACACATCCCCCAAGATGTGGATTTGGTGGTGTTCACCGATGCGATCTCTGCAAACAATGAAGAGATGTTGTTTTGTAAAGAGCGAGAAATTCCGCTTATTGAGAGGGCGGTGTTTTTACATCAGGCTACCGAGTTCTTTGATAAAACGATTGCTGTTTCGGGCACTCACGGTAAAACCACAACGACGGCAATGTTTGGAAATATCTTGATTCCTAACTATCCTGCTACCATGCATGTGGGGGGCGAAGATTGCAACTACGGGAATTTTTTCTATAACGGTAAGGAGTTTTTTATAACCGAGGCCTGCGAATATAAGCACAACCTAGAAAAGATATGTCCACACACGACAGTGATAACAAATGTGGAGTGGGATCATGTAGATTGTTTTGAGTCTCTTTCTGATGTAAATAAAAGTTTTGAAAAACTGCTGCTCAATACCTCTCACAACATCGTGCTTTTTGAGGATGTTAATTTGGATGACATCCCCACGAATAAGAATATTGTCCGTGTAGGATTCTCAGAGGAAAACGATGTTGTTGGGTATAATATACGATACCGTGGAGGCAAGACGGTTTTCTCAGTTAAACAAAACGGACTTTATGTGGGTGAATATAAACTTAATTCGTTCGGACAACACAATGTTAAAAATGCACTATGTGCCATTGCCACCTGTTTGGCACTAGAGGTTCCCCATAACCACATATATGATGGATTGGCACAGTTTAAGGGAGTGAAGCGAAGACAGGAATTCTTGGGGGAATATAGGGGAATTCCAGTGTTTGCAGACTATGCGCATCATCCCACAGAAATAAAAAACAGTATAGAAAGTTTTTCCAAGTTTGGTAAAATATTTTGCATATTCCAGCCACACACCTACAGCAGGACACGAGCGTTTCTATCCGAGTTTTCCACGTGTTTTAATAGAGTTAAGAAAGTTGTTATTTTCAAAACATATTCTGCTCGAGAGGTTTACGATGTAAATGGTAGTGAGTTGCGTTTATATGAAGTGATCAAGAAACGCAAAAATAAATATTTGGCACATACACAAAAAGAGTTGTTTGAGATAATGGAGAAACATTTATCGGATGAGAAAGTTATGATAATTTTAGGAGCGGGAAATGTCTATGAAATAGTCAAAAAATGGCTAAAAAATAAAAAAAGTCTTGACTAAATCCTCTATACATTGTATAATTACAACGCAATACTATAGAGAGGTGAGCAAAATGAAACAGGGCATACATCCGGATTATCACGAAGTAGAAGTTATTTGCGCATGTGGCGAAACTTTTAAAGGAAAATCTACAAAACCAGGAAAAGAACTTAAAGTTGATATTTGCAACAAATGTCATCCATTTTTTACTGGAAAACAGAAGATTGTCGATATAGCAGGAAGAGCTGATAAATTCAGAGAGAAATATAATCTAACAAATAAAGAAAAATAGCAAAGAAGATGGTTTAACTGATAAATTGCAAGGGGGCTTGTAATTTCGTGTGTGTGGCGACGATGTTAACCATCTTTTTTTTGTGAAAGGGAAATATGTTAAAGAATAAATTGATAACAATTCTTGGAGAAGAAAAGAAACACGAGGCGGATATAATTATCAGAGAATTTTTCATCGACGATAGCAGTACTGCAAAGTGTGTGCGTATAGCAAAAAAGAGGGCCAAGGATAAACCCCTACAGTATCTTGTAGGAAACGTAGAGTTTTTAGGGGTAAATATTAGATGCAATCGCAACGTGCTAATTCCTAGGAACGAAACAGAGTTGTTGGCAGATATTGTGGTGAAAGAATGTTCGGCAGCAGAGAGTGTTCTAGACCTTTGTTGTGGCAGTGGCTGTATCGGATTGGCGATAAAGAACCATCTATCATGCGAAGTAGACTGTTGTGATATATCAGCAAAGGCTATTAGAGAGTGTGCAAAAAATGCAAGGAATAATGGGCTGAAAGTGACTGCTTTTCGCAGCAATTTGTTTGATAAAGTTGTAGGGTGTTACGACGTTATCGTATGTAATCCGCCATATATAAAAACAGAAGATATTTCGACATTGCAAGTCGAAGTGCAAAAGTACGAACCGCATATCGCACTTGACGGTGGCGAAGACGGATACAAATTCTACCGAGAGATAATTGCTGAAGCTCCGAAATATCTCAATAAGAATGGTAAAATGTTTTTTGAGATTGGTATCGGACAAGAAAAAGAAATTGTTGCGTTACTAAAAAATGATTGCAAAAAGATTCGTGTAATTAAGGATTATAACAATATTAATAGATTTATAAGTGCGGAAATAAAGGAGAGAAAATGATAGATAAATTAAAAAAAATAAGTGATAGGTTTGATGAAGTGTCGGCGCAGGTTGTGTTGCCGGAGAACATATCAGACAATAAGAAATATAAAGCTCTTATGAAAGAGTACTCTACTTTGTCGCCTATTGTAGAGGCCTACAAACAATATCTCTCAATTGAAAAAGATTTAGAGGATGCTAAGTATATTTTATCTACAGAAAAGGATGTTGAGCTGTGTGATTTAGCAGAGGAAGAAATTAGTCAAAGTAAAAAGAAATTAGAGTTGCAGAAAGAAAATTTAAAAATATTACTGCTTCCTAAAGATGAAAATGATGATAAAAACGTAATTGTGGAAATACGTGGAGGAGCAGGCGGCGATGAGGCAAGTTTGTTTGCTGGAGTGTTGACGAGAATGTACGGTAAGTATGCTGAAAGACATCGCTGGAAGGTGGAGTTTTTATCTAAAAACGAAACTGAGTTGGGCGGTATGAAGGAAGTAGTATTTAAAATAATAGGTAAAGGGGCGTACAGTGATCTTAAATTTGAGAGCGGCGTGCACAGAGTCCAGAGAGTCCCAGAAACCGAAAGTCAGGGTCGTATACACACGAGCACTGCTACAGTTGCGGTGTTGCCTGAACAAGAGGATATAGAACTAGATATCGACGAAAAAGAGCTTAAGGTAGATACTTATCGTAGTAGTGGGGCTGGTGGTCAGCATGTAAACACTACCGATAGTGCGATACGAATCACTCACTTACCAACTGGCATGGTGGTAACTTGTCAGGATGGTAGAAGCCAGATAAAGAACAGGGAAATGGCGATGCAGTTGCTAAAAAATAAGCTGTACGACTATTATCAAACACAAGCAGATGCGCAGTATGCTGAGAATCGTAAAGCGCAGGTAGGTACAGGCGATAGAAGTGAGCGCATAAGGACGTATAACTACCCACAGGGACGCATCACCGATCATAGAATTGGGTTTACAGCATACAACTTGACGGAGTTCATAGATGGTAACCTGACAGAAATGATAGATGCTTTAAAGATTGCTGAAAGAGAATATAAATTATCTAATGCTGATATGTAGATAGCTCTGCTGGAGAAACGTGTTTTTGTTTTACAAAAAAGACTTTTTCTGTTAATCTGTAATAGATATTTATAATAAATAAGGAGAGAATATGATCTATTTAGCATATGACCATGGTGGTTATAACTTAGCCAACAAAATAAAAAAGTTTTTTGTAGATAACGACATTGAATTTCAAGCGGTCGCAACGGAGGACTATAATGATGCTGATGACTTCACCGATTTCTCTTTTTACGCCAACGATAAAATAATAAAAAGTGTGAAAAATAAAGGCATATATATTTGCCGCAACGGCGTGGGTATGTGTATGGTTGCAAACCGAAACAAGGGAATACGTGCTGTTAATGCAAACAACCCTCTTCTCGCTAAGCAGGCTCGGGAGCACCATAATGCAAATGTACTGTGTCTGGGCGGTGACTATATTTCTTATTCCAAGGCTATCAAGATTGTAAAGACTTTCTTAGAAACCCCGTTTTTAGGAGGAAGATATCTGAGACGTGTTAAAAAGCTGGAAAGTGATAAATTTGCCGATTTGAATATAAAGGTTAAATAAATTTTACGTAACATAATGTAAATAATATAATAGTATATATAAAGTAATGGGAGAACAATATGAAAAAGCAAGTTTTACTGTTACTTTTTTTATCTTTTAGCATTATGTTATTTAGTTCGTGTGCAAGTAAATTTCATCTCGCGAAAGATAATATTGCCGAGGTTAGAACTGTTTTGTATGAAGCCTCTAATGATAGAGTATCTGTTACGTATATGTGCGGGTATCGAGAGGAAGGGTATATCATTAATGGATATGCGACTCCGCTGATAGAGTTCGGAGTGTTAACTTTTGACTTTGAAGATATAAGATTAGATAATGATCCAATGTTTGCTCTTATTATTGGCACTACACGATACGACGGTTCGTTAGAGCAGAACCCGTTCAATAATACGTTTGTTGTTGACATTAAGAAGATAGCTGTTGCCAATAACATTATAGCTACGTTCATATCGGGTAATATACAAGAAGAGTTGGTTTTAAAGAAAGTTAATAAAGATTGGGACGTAGATCATGAAAAAGCCTTAGAAATTGCGTGTAATAAATTATCCTCCGCTTTACATGATTTTGAGAAAGATGGAATTTTTCTTGGTGAGTGTTATATTAAGATTGTAAATGATACAGAAATCGGTGACCAGGAATACTATTGGTACGTTAATATAGTTGGTCGCACGGGCAAGAGTTGTTCGGTTATTATTAATCCATATACGGGAGATGTTTTAGCGCAGAGAGTTTTGTAGTATTTATTGTTATAGCAACAGAGTTGACATCAAGAGTATTTGCTGAATCTCTATAAATCTGCTATAATATTCACAATGAGGTAGATATGCAGTTTGATAATAGAGTGTCGAAGAAGTACGTTGACAAGCTCTCTGAGCATGTTAATAAGATATATGATAAGAACAGTTTTATCCCATTAGAATTATTAACGGATATGGTTTTTGTTTCAGATAAAACGGGGTTTGAGTGTGCTGCTGTTATATCTAAAAAGGGCGTAATTACCGACGTTTATATTGGAGACAAGAATAGTGTATCTATTACAGTTGAAAGATTTAATAAGCGTCAAAATGGCTTGCGCGTTATCCATACCCATCCGAGCGGAAGTTCGAAGTTAAGTGCAATGGATAAAAGTTTATTATTAAATAACAACTTAGATTGTATATGTGCAATCTCGATTAAAGATGGGAATGCTTATGACGCAGAAGTAGGATTTATAAACGGTGATCATGTAGATACTGTTCATGTTGCAAATGCGCAGTATATAAATAAAATGGGGTTGATGGAAAAAATAAGAGAGTACAACGATTTGTTTCTAAAGAATGTCGACCAAAACAGCACAGGCTCAGAGATATTAAGAGCTGTGTTGGTGTTAGTGTCATTTAATAAAAAAACCAATATCGAATATGGTTTACAGGAGTTAGAGAATCTTGCTGGCACTCAAGGAATTGTTTCTGTGGCATCTGTATTTCAAAATAGAGATAAACCAGATGTTACACATTTAGTAGGAGAGGGAAAGGTTGCAGAAATAAAACAACTCATTCAATTACATGATGCTAATCTTGTAATATTTAATAACGAATTATCAGGCAGTCGGTTAAATAATTTAGAAACTGCCTTTCAAACAAAGGTTATTGACAGAAACATGTTAATACTTGACATATTCTCCACCCGTGCCAATAGTAGAGAGGCAATATTACAGATAGAGCTAGCGCAGTTGAAATATAGATTACCTCGTTTGTATGGTATAGCTAATTCACAGGGGCGGTTTGGTGGTGGTGTAGGACAAAGAGGTCCGGGTGAAACAAAGTTAGAGATAAGCCGAAGGGTTATAGAAAAAGACATATTTAAGAAAGAGCAGGAGTTAAGTAAAATTTCTCAAGGAAGAGAACTCACTAGACGTAGCCGACAGAGAGAAAATGTGAAGAGCGTTGCTATTGTGGGTTATACCAATAGCGGTAAAAGCACTTTACTAAATACAATAACTAAAGCCAGTGTATATGCTAAAGACGAACTCTTTGCTACACTAAATACAACAACAAGAAGTTTATGGTTGGATAGTGGCAAACAAATTGTCCTGACAGATACGGTAGGATTTATTAGCGATCTTCCCCATGAGTTTATTAAGGCTTTTAATAGTACTTTGGAAGAAACTGTGCGGGCAGACTTGCTCATACATGTAGTTGATGCTAGCAATCCCGACTATGAGTTGCAACAACAAGTTGTGGAGGATTTATTAGAGAGTTTGGGAGCAGATTCGAATATTATTACTGCATACAACAAGATTGATAAGTTAACCGACACTAGCAAGTTGCCCCAGGGAGATAATTGTGTGTTAATAAGTGCATCAAAAAACATTGGTATAGCTGAGTTGCGTGAGAAGATAAAAAGTAACTTGTTTTAAAGAACCATTCAGGTTCTTTTTTATAAGTTCTTGAAATGGGTATTGAAATTGCTCGTAGAAAGTGGTATTCTATAGGTGTATGATAGATGAATTAAAAGAAGTTATTTTGGTTGGAAGAAAGAAACCTTCTCTAGTTGAAGCCATGGCTTTAAATGCTTTTTTAAAGCAGCATCCGGATTCAAGACTTTGTGTCGCTAAGAACGGTTCTTTTTTTACCACTCTATATTCACACGAAGAAAGTGAATTAAAGGCGTTTACTTTCTCTAAGTCTAAGAGAGATAGTGACACTCGTCAATTACTTCCAATAGAAATAGGATATCTTAAATATTACACTACAGACCGCTATGTTGCCG
>CAYJAP010000004.1:22694-33589 GCA_964368425.1 uncultured Lachnospiraceae bacterium
CTTCCAATAGAAATAGGATATCTTAAATATTACACTACAGACCGCTATGTTGCCGAAACTTTGGATGTTACGTCGTATGCGTGGGAAGATATTGTTAATTCTCTAGATGTTATATTAGATGCAAACATATATGTGGAAAGATTAGAGGTGGATGATAAATTCCAAAATTTGGGTATTGGAAGGACGTTGCTAAAGATTGTACAAGAAGAAGCTCAGCAACTTGAAATTAAGGAGATTGCTCTTTCATCTCAATCTGACCGCGTGCGTGCCAGGGATAAAGACGGAAAAAAGTTGCCGTATAGAATAGATAAAAATTTAGAGTTCTATATGTCCGAAGGATTTGAACCATCACGTCAATCAGAGGCCGAAGTAAGGGCACTTGTTCGCAGTGATGTTTACTGTTGTGTCAGCATGGTTAAAAAGATTTCTCCACATCTTAACCCTGCCGCTAAAGTTACAGGCAGGGCGTTCTTCTTACGTCCAAGTGAAAAAGAATTTGTTATTAAACAGATAGCTAAAATCATAGACGCTCCTGAAAATAATCTATCAACGAAAGATAAGATGGTAGAAATGTTTAATAAAACTTTTAGGAGATAGTCATGGGAATTGACACGATTTTTGTTGGAAATGAGAAGCCTGACTTGGCTAAAATGATGGCGCTCAAGAAATATTTGGAATCCCATAAGGATACAATACTTTCTACGACAAAAGACGGTAAACTTTTTTTCATGCAGAATGAGACTTATCCTGAAAGTAAGAGAGGATCTCTTGAGGCATATACTTTCGTCGATTATTGGAGAAATGATGATGGGAGTCTGAAGCCTATATCTATTGCAGATGCGGGATATATGTTTTCTCTAAAAGATTTATCGGGTGTTCGTAAAGTGTTTTATGTGGCTGAATTAAATGTTGGTGAAGAATTTCGAAATAATGGTATAGGGTCTATAATGGTCCACTATTTGATGGATTTATCGGCAGAGTTGGGATACAGTAGCTTTACACTATGCTCCCTCTTGGCTTTGGGTGAAAATAGAAACAAAGACTCGGAGTTTCCTTACGTGGACAAAAACTTTATCTTCTACAAAAATATGGGCATGGAGCCTGAGGCTGGATACGAGAGAAGAGATGATAGAGATATTTCCTTCACTCCGATGATAAAGATGTTGAATGTTGTTAAGCCGGCACTCAACAGGCCTACAGAATTAAGCATTTTCTTCACTCAGGAGCGGGTTGAACAACAAAGTTGTCTGAGAGAAAAAATAAATAATAGTTGTGCATCAAGGTAGTAACAAAAATAAAGACTTTCTCATAGTATGAATTATAAAAACAAAATATTACTAAAGATAAGTGTTTTGTTTTAAATACATATAGGAGGAAGTCTATGTTTTTTGGAAATGGATTTGGCGGAGGCTGCGGAGGTTCAGGCGGCGGATTTGGCGGTGATAACTGCTCATGTCTAATCTTAATAATGCTTCTTTGTGGCTGCGGTTGCGGCGGTTCAAACAACAACATGTTACAAGGTTGTGGCTGCTGTGATATAATCTTATTACTATTATTATTACAATGTTGTGGCTGCGGCTGTGGTTGTGGTAAATAATACATAAGTAGTACTTATGAGTAAACAACACCCCCTCGGGTGTTGTTTTTATTTTGTAGTATATTTTGAATAATATTTACTTTACATAACCCATACAATTATTTATGCTATAAAAAAACTACCTACAGGTAGTTTAGCCGTCTATTAAATCTTCAAACTCATCAATAAATCTTTTAAAGTGACTTACGTCTTTAAATTTTCTATACACAGATGCAAATCGTATATATGATATTTCATCTAGCTCTTTTAACCTCGTCATAACCATTTCGCCAATCTTGTAACTAGGCACTTCTTGCTCTAAACTATTAGCTAATTGTTTCTCAATGTCTTTTACGAGATTATCAATCTGCTCAGCCGTAACCTGCCTTTTTTCGCATGCCTTTATTATGCCTTGTTTAATCTTGTTAGCATTGAACGCTTGACGACTATTATCGTTTTTAATAATCAAAATAGGCGTAAGCTCTATAGTCTCATACGTTGTGAATCTTTTTCCGCAAGATAAACACTCCCGTCTTCTTCTAATACTGTTACTATCTGTACTTCTGCTGTCTATAACTTTACTTTCTTCACAGCCGCAAAACATGCACTTCATAATCTTTCTCCTATTATCGACAGAAAGATTGTAACAAATAAAAATCTTTTTGTAAATCTTTTCAGAAAACTTTCATAATATGCAGTTCTGCAACATAGAATTTAGTATTAAGTTATCGGAGGGAAATATGAGTAACTACGACGTTTACAGCGATATTGCTAAACGAACTAACGGAGATATTTATGTTGGAGTTGTTGGACCTGTTCGCACCGGCAAATCCACGTTTATAACAAATTTTCTAAATACTTTGGTTATTCCAAATATAAAAGACAAACACAACAAGGAGCGAACGGTTGACGAATTGCCACAGAGTGGAGATGGAAAAAGCATTATGACTACCCAGCCTAAGTTTATCCCCAATGAGGGAGTTAGTATAGGGCTGGATAATGATATTAAGATGAACGTAAGAATGATAGATTGTGTCGGATACTTGGTTGACGGAGCTTTAGGACATATCGAGAACAACAAACCGAGAATTGTTAAAACTCCTTGGAGTGAGCAGAGTATGCCGTTTGAAGAAGCTGCAGAATTGGGAACACAGAAAGTTATTACCAACCACAGCACGATTGGTATTATGTTGACAACCGACGGCAGTATCACAGACCTTCCAAGAAACAACTACGTTTCAGCAGAAGAAAGAGTAGTAAAAGAACTAAAACAGTGTAATAAGCCTTTTATAATTGTTGTGAACTCCACACATCCAAGCAGTCCGGAGACAGTTAACCTAACAAAATCTCTGGCTGAAAAATATGAGATAGGGGCGATAGCAGTTGATGTAAAAAACTTGAATGAAGGAGCTATCAATAACATATTTATAAAAATATTAAACGAATTCCCTGTTGTACAGATAGAGGCGAACCTTCCTGATTGGATGCAGGCATTGCCATACAACGATCCACATATCTTACGCATCTTTGATGAGCTAGAGAGTAAGTTGAAAGATGTAAACAAGGTGGGCGAGGTTTCAGAGGCGTTCGTTGCGTTCGAGGAAGATGACGACTTTGAGCCAGTCGGTAAAAACATAGTGATAGGCGAGGGGAAAATAATAGTAGATATTATTCCTAATCCACAATTATTCTATAAAGTTCTTAGCGAACAATGTGGATACGAGATTAGTTCTGACTATCATTTAATATCGTTCGTAAAACAATTAACTGAAGCGAAGAGACATTACGATAAACTAAAAGATGCACTTGAGCAAGTTGCAGTAACAGGATATGGGGTGGTTTCTCCTACACTAGCGGAGATGAGTTTGGAAGAACCAAAGATTGTAAAACAGGGTTCGAGATACGGTGTGAAACTAAAAGCAAGTGCTCCGAGTCTGCATATTATGAGAGTCGATGTTGAAACAGAGCTTAGTCCAATAGTAGGTAGTGAGCAACAGAGCGAAGACATCGTGAAGAACATGTTAAGTGAGTTCGAAACCAATCCACAGGAGATATGGGAAACAAAGATGTTTGGAAAAAGCCTTCATATGTTAGTTAATGAGGGGTTGCAAAACAAGTTAGTTTCAATGCCACAGGATATCCAGAGAAAAATGAGAAAGACGTTAGGACGAATTGTAAACGAAGGAAAAGGCGGAGTTCTCTGCATACTGTTATAATAACTTATTAATTAAATACCTACCTCAACAAGTGGTAGGTATTTTTATCGGGAGAAACGGAAATCTTTTGGTTTTTGGACACATATACGCCGGCGCCGAAGGATATAATATATAGTAAATAAATGTTGTGGCGGGATATTCTATTTCTTGCTATTTACAAGCTCATTTGCTACAATGGTTAGGAAGAAAGTGGAGATTCATGTGGACGATTTAGATTTTAATATCCAAAAGATGCAATATGGCGGCAGGGAAAACTTTTTAATTTCTATAGTTTCTGCGATAGTTATGTTTTTTTGTTTGTTCGGCGTGCTATCTTTTTTTATTTTTAATATTATTTTTATCGCCACACCTGTAGTGGGGAGTAGCATGCAGCCGCTATTAAATTTTACGGGAGAGTATGATGACAGAGATACGGTGTACATAAACCGATTCGCCACCTATGAAAAAGGGGATGTCATCGTTATAAACAGGGCGAAAGATGATTATTTAGTAAAGCGACTGATTGCCACAGAGGGCGATTTTATCTCATTCGTAGAAGAAAATAATAATATTTGGTTGTACCTTAATGGTAAAAAGTTAGAGGAACCTTATTTGTTTGATTATCAAAGTGAAAGTGGAAACGCTGGCATGAGTCATACTAAACAAATGTTTACATTGATTAAAAGTTCGGCGGAATGGAAAAAATACTTTATAGGAGATACGTTGGTGATTCCTCGGGGACACGTTTTTGTACTAGGAGATAATCGGGGAGTTAGTAAAGACAGCTCTTTTTACGGTCCTTTTGCCGTTTCTCAAATAGTCGGAAAAGTGGAGCATATAGTCAGATATAATGAAAGCAAACTCAATTATTTCCTTTCTCGTTTATTCGAAATATAATGAGTTACTAAATATATTGATTGACAAGCATTAATGTGTGTGCTAATATCTTTACAGATTAAAGCAGGAACTGCAATAGTTCTTGCACTTTTTATTTTTATAGTAAAAACGAAGGAGATTTATGTTATTTAAAGATTTGAAATTGCCGGGCTACGCGCAAAAGGCAATGGAGCAATTAGGGTTTACGGAAGCGACTGAAATACAGCACAAAACCATCCCTATGTTGT
The DNA here is from genome assembly GCA_964368425.1 of uncultured Lachnospiraceae bacterium. Lineage (GTDB taxonomy): Bacteria > Bacillota > Clostridia > Christensenellales > UBA1242 > CAYJAP01. Next base: position 27,590 of record CAYJAP010000004.1, read on the forward strand.
TCGAAGGTAAAGACGTTGTGGGAAAATCCCAGACGGGTTCGGGGAAGACATTTGCGTTCGCAATTCCTGCTGTAGAGAAGGTGGACATGGAAACAAATGCGGTGCAAGTACTAGTCGTATGCCCGACACGTGAGCTAGCTATACAAGTATGTGGCGAGATAAAGAAAGTTGCTCAATTTAAGGATGGTTGCAAGGTTACCCCGATATACGGTGGAAGCAATATCGATCGTCAAATAACTGCTATTAAGAAAGGTACAAAGATTGTTGTGGGAACTCCAGGACGAATAATGGACCATATAAACAGGCGTACATTGAAGCTGAAAAATGTTTCGATGGTTGTTTTGGATGAAGCTGATGAAATGTTAAATATGGGATTTCGCGAAGACATTGAAGAAATTCTAAAAAACACGAATCCTGATAGACAGACAGTGATGTTTAGTGCTACGATGCCAAAACCTATTCTTGAAATCACAAAAAGTTATATGAAAAACCCTGTGCAAGTAAGTATCGATAACAAAACAAGTGCAGCACTGTCGATTGAACAGTTTTATATAAATGTTAATCGAGGACGCAAAAACGAAGTTTTGGTTGAGCTTTTTGCGAAATTACAACCACAGAAAACAATTATATTTTGCAACACCAAGAGAATGGTGGATGACTTGGTTTCTAAATTGGGGCAGAAAAATATTTTTGCGCTGGGACTTCATGGAGATATGCGACAAAATGAACGTAAGAAAGTTATGGAAAAAATCCACAACAAAACGGCGAACGTGTTGATTGCTACAGACGTGGCGGCAAGAGGAATCGACATCAACGATATTGATATCATATTTAACTACGATCTCCCTAACGATACAGATTTTTACGTGCACAGAATTGGTCGAACAGGTAGAGCAGGAAAGAAGGGTAAGGCATATACTTTACTCTCAAATAAGAGCCAAAAAACACAAATTGAAAGCATGAAAAAGGAATTGGGGTTTAATATTACTGAGTATCAGTTGTCTTCCGCATTCTTAATGGGAAGTGAAAAAGGAGAAAGAGTATCCAGCGACAGAGAAGGATTCGGACGTAATAAGTTTCGTGCAGACCGTTCTCAGGATAGAGAAAGACAGCCAAGAAGACGTGACGATAGAGATAAATACTCTAAGTTTAAGTCTGCCGGTGACCGTTTTAGCAAACCAAGAAAGACGTCGGATAAACCGGAAGATAATACATCAAGGAATAAACCAGCTAGATTTACAGATAAGCCAGATAGAAAAGATTTCAGAAATAAACAGGACGGAGACAAGCGTTTTTCAAAATCATTTGGAGATAATGAACGCAAACCACGAGCTGCTAAAAAGGAATATGGTTCAGACGCAAAACAAGATTCTTCTAAAAGATATAGTTCAGACAGAGCGAAGACTCAGTCAGGCAAGTATGATCATAAAGACAAAGTGTCGTATGATAAAAGTTTCTCTGGTAAAACAGAAAGACCTATGAAAAAGTTTGCAGACAAAAAGCAGGCTTCTTATAAAGACAAATCGGAAAGTTTTGCTAGTAAAGGCAAAAAGTTTTCTGGAGATGGTGGCGATGAGTATGCTCCAAAAGACAAAAAGTCTTATGGTGTTGACAGAAAGTCAAACCAATCTGACAAATCTTTTTCATTTGGAAAGAAAAATTACAAAGGTGAAGATGCTGGAAAAAGAGAAGGCGGTGGAAAGTTTGAGCGCCAGTTCTCTAAAGATGGTGGCAAAAACAGACGTGTAGATTCTGCCCGGTCTGAAAAGCCTTCTTCTCCACGACCATTCGACCGTTTTAGAAAATCGTCAATAAACAAGCATAAGAAATAAAAAATATAAAATTTTAGAATGACAAAATAAAAATATAAAAATAAAAATTGCAAAAAACAGAGAAGCTCTCTGTTTTTTTGTTTTTATAAGCCAGGTTGTCGCCCAGGCTTGTTAGACTTTTATTATTCTTCGTACCCTACGCTCGAAAATGCTTTTTGTGAAAGGTAGGCTTCAACTGCCAGTTTGGAAGAAGGCACAATATTTTTTGGTAAATTACATATATCGAACCATCCCAAATCGTCTGCTTTGAAGATTTCTTTACCATCTTCTATTTCTGGCTGAATGCTTACTGTTCCTCTCCTTTTAGTCCACATCCGCACAACAGCACTTATACTTTTTGCCACTATAGCAGTGGCATGCTGCATTCCTATCCCACTTTATTGGTTTTATAGAACACCACATTTTTTGCCCGTGTAAAAAATTTACTTTAATGCACCAGCCTTGACGATTCTGTAACTCTTCATGGGGATTGATTCCGCTTTCTAAAACTACACCATATTTGCTAGGGTCTTGAATCGCTCCCTCTTCTTTCAATTGTTCTATATCGTACAAGGCACGCAGTACCAAGTATGGGTTGTTATCTGGATCGGGGTCTGGCTTGCCGTAACCTGGGTGCCTCGCTTTTCTAATTTCTTCCTCCTCTTTCGGACCTATCTTGTGTACTTGACGAAATAATTCTTTGTCGTGTGGCACAAAGTTAAGTGTTACCTCGTCGGGCAATGCTTTGGCACAAACCTGTCTTAGGTGGCTAAGCTGCCCTTTTAATTCTTCAAGAATTTCTTTCCAGGCTGTCATCGGCTTGGATTTATAGTGCGGGTCTTTGTGGGCGTAGTTTTGGTCGGCTTGGGTCAGAATTTCTTTAATTGTTGAATCACTGGCTTTTAATGCTTGCTTTTCCAGTTGACTAAACGCCTTTTCTATTGCTATTCGGCAGTTTAGATAAAACTCCCGTTTCTTCTCTCCAGTCTTCTTATGAAGGTTGATGTTTTTGAGTTCAGCCACATTCTTTGAAATATACCAAAGGGTATCGACTGCCTTTTTGGCGTCAATTAGGTACTTCGCTATTTCCCATTTTTCCTTGGCTTGTTCACTCATACATCAATTATATCATCCTCTGCCTTTTTGTAAAATTAAAGGCAATAAAAAAACCCACCGAAGACTTAATGCTTAATTCATATGGAGCTTCTGGGCGGACTCGAACCGAGGTCGGTAGGCCGTTGGTATACCAAGCCGACCTGATGTCGTAGCAGCAGGAAACGTAGCGGTTTGCGTATATAGTTTTCCTGTGCAAGTTTGGAGCTTCTGGGCGGACTCGAACCGCCGACCTGCTGATTACGAATCAGCTGCTCTACCAACTGAGCCACAGAAGCATATGTTTTCATGTCACGATTGTAACATAAACAAACTGCTATGTAAATAAAATTCATTTATGGAGAAGGGTTTATTTACAGGCATAACTTGTAATTATTTTGAACTTTGTTTCAAATATGTTATTATAGTCAAGTAAACAAGGTAAAACTGGAGAGATTTATGGAAAACAAAAAAGTTTTATATACGGCGATGAAGCCTACCGGCAAATTACAGCTGGGTAATTTTATTGGGGTAGGAAAAGATTTTCAGGAATACCAGAAAAATTACAACTCAGTAATTGCGGTAGCAGATTTGCACGCGATGACAATGACTCTGCCTAAAGAAGATCAGGAGCGTCTTACATACGAGCTATTCTCATATTTCATTGCTTTTGGACTGAACCCAAACAAAAGCACGTTGTATGTTCAGAGTCAAGTTAAAGAGCACGCTGAACTGGCTTGGATATTGAACAATTTTACAATGTTCGGTGAGGCGAGTAGAATGACGCAGTACAAAGACCACGTGGCAAAAAGCAAGGAAGTTAATTTGGGGTTGTTTTGTTATCCTGTCTTGATGGCGGGAGATATTCTGCTTTACGAGTCGGAAATTGTTCCAGTGGGCATTGATCAACTGCAACATGTGGAGCTGTGCAGAGATATCGCTAACCGGTTCAACAACCGTTGCGGCGAGACGTTTGTAATCCCGAAAGCGCAAGTGAAGAAAGAGGGCGCTAAAATCATGGGGCTGTTAAATCCTGAGAAGAAAATGAGCAAGAGCGAGTTGGGAGAGGGCAACGTTATTTACCTTGATGATAGCGACGAAACGATTGTTAAGAAGATAAAAAGGGCGGTTACGGACAGCGATGGTAAAGTGTATTACGATCCAAAGAACAAGCCGGGTGTAAGTAACCTGTTAACAATATATTCTTGTTTAAAGAACATACCTATAAAGAAAGCGGAAAAAGAATTTGAGACTGCAAACTACGGTACATTAAAACAGGCAGTTGCTGATGCGATTATATCTGCGTTACGACCAGTTAAAGAAAAGTTTAACGAGCTGATGTTAGATAAAAACAAGTTGCAAACTCTGATGAAAAAAGGTGCTAAAAAAGCACAAGTGATTGCAAAAAGAACGGTGGATAGAGTTAAACAAAACATGGGAATTGTGAATGTATAAAAAAGAAAAGCTGTAAGGTGCGACTTACAGCTTTATTTTTTCTTCAGATATTTCACTGTCGCACGGAGCGTCGAGCTCCTTGCAAAGCTTCTCGTATTTTATTAGTGACAGAGAACTTAATGTTAAACTAAGTACAGACACGGCTAATAGAACTTGGAGCGCAACAACGCTGTTGAAGAGGCTAACGATAAACATCGCGCCATAGGATAGTACACGAGAAGTCGCGAATATAAGTTCTATCATGGTATGATGTTCTGCAATTTCTCCGTACAGTTTATGTTGTTTAAGTACGGTGTTTCGGTGGAGATCGAAGATATAATTCGGCACCACGCCAGCTAACACTATTGCACAGTTATATATGATTAACGTGACACGTGATATATTTATTAACAGACCAACTACGCCAAATATCGGCAAGAGAGCTGTTGCAAGCAGCCACCACTTGTTCCGAGACGAGGATGTCGTCGCTCTAAATATTAGCAAGAAGACGATTGCTCCTGCGGCAAAGACTGAGGATAAGATTCCCAGATTCACATTGGTTTTAAACGTCATAATAGTTACTATAGAAATCAGTGTGCTGAGTATTGAGGTGAAGCCGTAGAAGAAGTTGGTTATGTACATTTGCTTCAGTTTTTTGGCAACAATCGGCTTCTTTTTTAATGTTTTAAAAAAACCTTTCATACTAAAGTGAGAGTTGACGGGCTTGAGAGATTTTACAAAGAAAGATGCTATTACCTGTATAATTGCGAGTCCTAACACGTAAAACGTTGCTGAGTAGAAAGAGGAGCTGTCAATGAGTAATCCTAGCAGAATAGGTATAATTATTTTAACACCCTGCTCGAAGGCTATTATCATTAACGAAAATTTGTGCATGCTCGCTTGTTTTACCATTTCATTTTTCAGCACGTTGAATGTTCCCCAGTACAGTGCTTCAGCTAGTCCGAAGAACACTCCCACCAGGGCAACATATTTGACCAACTCTTTTCCTAGCAACACAATTACTGTGATAAAAACTGCATTGAATAAGATGGCTATTCTGTGCATGGTGATGCGGTTGGTTTTATCAACGATGTAACTGATGGCAAAATATCCCAAACCGAAAACTGTATATCCTACTATAAAAAATATAGAGATGTCACGAATATACGTGCCGGAATTTGTGGCAAGGTGGGCAACAAAGAAGGTGTTCACAAATAATGATATTATTCGCTTGATTATAGTGGTTATGAGCAGAGGGGTAGCCGCTGCATTAGGATTTTTCTTTTTACCTGTCGTGTCTGTATTATTTTCGACGGTCGCATAATCGAAAGTTGTTTTCTTCATCGTTGATTCCTTTTTCTGATGTAATTACTTAAATGATATACTATCTCCGAAAATAATCAAAATGAAAAACCTTCTTTTTCTTTGCTTTTTAAATTAATAGTTTTATTGCATGGAGTGTGATAATATAGTAATATAAAAATCCTTCATACACACTTATATAAAAACATAAAAAAGGTATAGGGTATGCACAAAAGAGATAAAACACATAACTATAAACTCCACCACAGCAGCTATTCTCAGCTAGGTATAATTCATATATCTTAGCGTTCAGAGACATTCCTTTACTGGTACAAGGGTTGTCAGGAAAGGCGCTAGACTA
>CAYJAP010000005.1:0-32265 GCA_964368425.1 uncultured Lachnospiraceae bacterium
AGATAAAACCGATTCAGATATTAGAGTGCAATTATTAGTTCCAAAAAATGAAATAATCGTAAATTATTTTGGCGAAGAAAACTACCCGGCATATGAGTTTAAGTACGAAGTAATAAGAAATTGGTGGTTTGGTAAAGGTTTAGATGGATTTGACATTGACAAAATGTATACTTTATCTTCAGATGAGGGGGCTACTTACGAATCTTTCTCTCCTCCCACCCCCCTCGAGGAAGATATAACATTGTATTTTGATTTATTTCAACACTGAGCCTGAACACACTCTTGAAGGATCATACTACAAGGAGGCGGGCGATGGCTCATATATAGAGTTTATTTCTGTACTAGACTCATCTAGGGTAATGCTAGTGGGTATGCTTATGGATTACGAACTTTCAACAAATGAGTCTGGACAAACTATTCTTGTAATAACTACCCCTGGTATGGGAACTGATCCTTTAATATGGGAGGGTGAAAGCATTAGAGTGAAGGACGATACTTTACATAAGATAAATAATCTCGAGAATTTATTTAAGATAACCTTCCACTTTAATATGCCCGAACTTATATCAGGTGGTGGTATAACTCCTGTAAGCCTATATCAATACTCATTCCTTCAGTAGATGGTTTTGCACAACCATTATTAGCTGAAGAAGGTGAAGAGGTTGCGGATATATTCAACCATATAGCAACATTCCTTGTATTTGATTTTGATGAAGGAATGTTAGGTGAGTTTGTTGCATCGTTACCTGAGGATACTGCGAGATTTAAAATATACAATGAATCCGAGGAGCTCGTACCTTTTGATTTCTATACTGAAATCGCTTCAGATTTAGACATATATATTGCAGATGAAGAGGTTGAGGGATAAGAGATTGACATTTGTAAGATGATAATATTTGCTAGCGAACCAATTAATCACAGGAATTTATTACGAGAAATAAGATCATAAAAGAAACCCACAATCGTGGGTTTTTTGTTTTAACTATTTTCAATATATTATCTTAATGCCTGTTATCTTTTTTGGATAACTTTATAATTATTGATAGCGTCAGCTAGTCTTTTTGCTAACTCTACATTTGCGGTATGTAAAGAGTTTAAAATAAGTTTCGCATCCTTTCTGTATTGATCGACCTTTTCTTGCGACCATTTTTCGGGAATATCTTGTAAGTTTAGCATTCTATCAGCCATCTTTATAATCCAGATTTCCTCAGGCTGCTTCTTTATACGGACTAGTGAGTCTGCTATGCGATGCTCGTACGGTAGAGAAGGGTCCTTTGACAGCGCCAACACTCCGTCTGCAACACCTTGTCCAAACTCTAGTGATATGTCCTCGTACGTCCTCGGAGTGTCCTCAATAACGTCGTGCAACAGAGATACTTGAACAAGTAGGTTCCAGTCAACGTTTTTGCCAAAGCAGGCGTTTATCGCAGCCTCAGCTGTTCCAACGACATGCACCAAATAAGGTACGTTGCCGTGAGATTCTCTCTGTTGAGTGCCATGTGCATGTGCCGCATAGAACAATGCCTTGGCGAATATTTCACTATCCCATGTTTTTAGTTGCATGCTAACTCCTTATTTAGATAAGTTATTCAGTAGTATAGTTTATATTATTACACATGGGAGCGTTTGTCAATGTGTAATTGAATTATATTCGGTGGATATCAAAAACATCGGGAATATTTTTTATTTTGTTCAGCACCTCTTTAAGTTGCTGATGGTTTTTTATCTGTATAGATATATGAACTATTTGCTTATTATCTTCTGTTTTTATAATGTTGAAGGAAGATATTAAAATGTCATTTTTCAGCATCTGTGTGGATATATCTGTAAACACGCTAGGAGATTTAGAGCAGATGATTCTTATGTTCGCAGATGTTTCTTTATTCTCTTCCACATTCCACTCAGTTTTAATCAGTCTTTCCAATTCAACATACGATAGGTTTGGACAATCTCGCCTATGGACGGTTATTCCTTGTCCGTGTGATACGAAGCCCACGATTTCGTCGCCTGGAATAGGTGTGCAACACCCTGCCAGTTTAGTCAATACACCTTTTTCGTTGTTTACTAAGATCATATCCGTAGGACGACTCTTCTTGCTGTGCTGTTTTTTAGTTACCTTAAGAGTATCTAGTTGCTCGTGTTTTTGCACGTATTTAGTATACAGCTGCTTCAATCGGGAAACGATTTTTGTGGCTGTTATAGACCCAAAGCCCACCGAGGCGTACATGTCATCGTGATTTGTGAAAGAGTATTTATCAAAAAGTTTTTCTATGTCGGGGTTATCTAATAACTTGGATAAATTGTATCCTTGTGTTTTCGCATACTGTTCTAAGATTACTTTACCTTTCTTGATATTATCTTCCTTTAATTCTTTTTTAAAGAAAGCATTTATCTTTTCCCGCGCAACATCTGTCCTTACTATCTTCAACCAGTCGCGAGAAGGACCTTTAGCTGTAGGAGAGGTTATAATCTCCACGGTATCTCCACTCTTTAGTGTGGTTTTGATAGGCACCATTTTGCCGTTTACCTTTGCTCCCACGCATTTATTTCCTACGTTGGAGTGGATATAATAAGCGAAGTCGATAGTTGTAGCACCCTCTGGGAATTGAAAGATATCTCCTTTTGGCGTCTGTACAAAAATCTCATCACTAAAAACGTCTATCTTTAGTGTCGCAATAAGCTCTTCGTTAGAGATTTCTTTTTGGTCATCTAAAATCTCTCGCACCCATGCTAATCTCTCATCAAGGTCTGTCTTTTTATCTCTCTTTTCTTTGTACATCCAGTGAGCCGCGATACCGTACTCAGCTATTCTGTGCATTTCCTGTGTTCGGATTTGCACCTCGATAGGTCTGTCGTTGAAGAGAACTGTAGTGTGTAGAGACTGGTATCCGTTTTGTTTTGGTAAGGAAATATAGTCCTTGAATCGCTCTGTCATAGGGACGAAAGTGTTATGTACTTCTCCCAGTACGGCGTAACATTCAGGGATACTGTCCACAATGATTCGTAGTGCCACAATGTCGTAAATATCGTCCAGCGTAGCCTTTTTATCGTTTAATTTTTTGTGTATGCTATATACGTGTTTTTTACGACCATGTATCTCATAATTTATTTTTAACCGGTCGGTAACATTTGCGAGTCTTTTCTTTATGTTTTCCAGCTGTCCAACTACTGAGCTGAATCTTTGGTCGACAATGTTTGATAGCTCTACATACTTTTCCGGATGCATAATTTTGAAACAAAGATCTTCCATGCTTCCCTTTATGATCGCCAGACCCAGTCGACTAGCCAGAGGGGCGTATATGTTCAACACTATCTCTGCTTTTTTTCTATCCTCATCGTTATAATTGCTTTTCATGATTTTTAGTTCTGCATGAATGAAACAGATGATAATGATAATAGACGTCAAATCTTTTGCTATCGAAATAAGCATCTTTTTCAAGTTTTGCGTTTCATCTTTAATGTTTGTAAAATCTGTTTTATATAGTTTTGACAGGGTGTTTAACTTGGTATGAATTTCCTCACCGTACGATGCAACGATGCTTTCGTCAGATACTAACTTATGTTTATACGGTAGGTACAGCAGGGCAAGCAAAATACTCTCGTTATCTACCTTGATGTCAGCAAGACAACTTATAGCGAGTTCGGTGGTTTTATATAAAGTATTAGACGCACTTATTGGCTCATACAAATCTTTGTATGCATTCATGATTCGTGCATCATTTGAGTATTTTGAAAACAAAGTTTCTTTCAGTGTCATGATTATTCCTTGTTTTTATGTCTTAAATCTGTTCCTTCCATTTTAATTAACAGCGACTTATTCTTATCTATCATACGACTATATATTCGTTCATCGTATATGTCAAAAATCTGGTTGGGCATTAGATTCGTCGTTATAACAGTATTTTTATCACGTATATTTCTCTCACTTATAATAAGATATAGATATTCACGTGTCACGTTTTGTAGTATACTTTCTGTACCTAAATCATCTATTATCAGCAGATCACAACTCAAGAACGGGTACATTATCTCACTCTTCTCTTGTACTGTTGCACAGTGATATCTCAAAAATTGTTGGTTAAGCTCAAAGGCGGAGATATATATCGTATAATTGCCTTTATCAATCGCTTCATTCACAATACACTGCGCTAGAAAAGTCTTTCCAACGCCGGTGTTTCCACAAATTGTAACTAACTTTTTAGAAGTTGCTTTTAAATCTGTCGCATATTTTTTCATTTGCATAAACAGGCGTTTGTTGCTGTCCTTTACGTGAGAATCCCACAAATCAGGATTAGCTTTTTTAAAATTAGCAGCCTTGTTTACACCATTATTTTCAACGAGTTTTGCGCTTAATTTTTTGTTATAACACACACAAGGCTTTCCATTTACAAAGCCCGAATCCAAACATTTTTTGCAGGAGTACTGTGGCTGAATATCTTGTTCAGTTAATCCTATTTTATTTAAAATACTAACACTTTTGTTTTGTAGTGCTGTTAGTTTTTCTCGGTGTTTTTTTGTATCTTTTTTTTGAAACTCTAGTTTCCCAATTTCACAAGTCAAATCTTTAATTTCTTCGAATGTTGATTTAAAGGATGGATTTTGCAAAGCCTTCTTTAGGTTATCGTCGGCTATTTTTTCCACGTTAAATTTGTTTTGCTGTAACGAAGAAATTATCTCTTGTGTCAATGCTTCTTTATTTAATAAGTTATTTGTCATAGTTCCACCTCGTACACAGAATCAAACAGCGAGTTTAACTCTTTTGCTGAGTATTCTCGGCCAATCTTTTTCTTATTATCTACGACTTTCTTTTGAGCAACTGGTGTCTGTGACCGAGCGTCTGCGACGCTAGTAATCTTATTTAGATAGTAAGAAGATAGTATCTTGTTGAGATACTGTATAGGTTGTACTTTATCTGCAGACTGTTTAGATGCAAACAAAATAAGCTCCTGAGATATGTTCCATGTACTTGTCCAAATAGTGTATAATCTACGGTCTTCAGCGTTTATTTCACGACGAATCCCTAGCTCTGCCAGAATTTCTTTGATTTGTTTATCGTGTTCGAAAGATTTGTTCAGGTAATTATCTAAACTCTCAGAAGACAGAATTCCCAGCTTGAAGAACTTATTAACAAGATGGTTCATACCTTCCAGTGTTCTAGTGCCAGAAATAAAACATAGGTTTGCTATTTCCGTCAATACTTTTGTGTCATATCCTAACGTGAACCATGGGTTTATGTACGTGTCCACAACGTTCTCGTAGTTATCATATCGTACACCAAGTTTCGCACATACCACTTTGGCTGTATCAAACAGGGTAGTCATATTGATATAATAATCCTCGATCTCTTTTGTGCTAAGTAAATCTCTTTCAAAACATTTAGTCAAGGTTTTGTTCAGTCTATGCATACCGCCAGTTTTGTTTTTTTCTAACTTCGCCACGGCAATTATCGTGTCCAATTCAAATCCAAAATCTTTTATCCAAGATAAAAACATCTGATATTCTTCAGTTGAGGCACGTCTTCTAATCCCTAACGTCTTTAATACGATGGCAATTTCTTCTGAGTTTTGTTCTTGCTCAGATATGCGTTGTACAACATCATCTTCAGTTAATATTCCCTCGTATGCCCAGTTTTTAGCTATTGTAGCTATATAATTATATCCCACATTATTACTTTTCAGATTAACACAATAATCAATTATTTTGATTAACGCATTTGCCTCCATGTGGAAGGACTCTATTATATGATAGTACTCTTGATATTCGGTAGGAGTTATCATACGTCCAACAAGTATTTCCTGTGCCTGAATGTTAAACTCACGGTATTTGTCTTTGTTATATTTCTTAAGTATAGAAGAGTAATTTTTTACCGGCATATAGCGGACTTCTATAGGTGTAATATTCAGTATTTGTACCAATCCAAGCTCTTGCCAATATAAAAAAGAACTTACAATATCATCTTCTGACATCTGTAATATTTTAGATACTGATTCGAGAGTGTTCTCGAGCGAGGTAGGATTACTGCATAAATAAAGACCATACAGGTATACTTTAGTACATTCTGATGGTGCTTGGGGCATAAACTCTTTGATGAAAGAATGGTTTATTTCCACCTTATTATTTGCAATTACTTCACTTGAAAATTTACAAAACGCCATAAGTTATCCTTTTTATCATGTGTTCTAAGAAGATTATAATACATTTTGTCTAAATATACTAGTGTTTTGATTTTAAAAAAGTTAACGAATTTGTCGTCGCTTTTTATTTGACCTCTTTTTTTGATATGTTATAATGAAAAAGAGAGGTACAAATGAGGATTTTACATACGGCAGATTGGCATCTCGGACTGAAGACGGATGACTTCGATAGAGAGCAGGAACAGAAAGATGCTTTGGAAGAAGTTATCGCGATTGTGAGAAAGCAAGATATAGACATTGTGTTGGTTGCAGGCGATGTATACGAGTCGTTTGTGCCGTCGAGTGACGCAGAAAACCTGTTTTTTAACACAATAATGAAGTTAAGCAATGAGGGTAATACAGCAGTAGTTATCATTCCGGGTAATCATGATGAGCCTAAACGATTAGCAAACTCAGCAGTTTTTGCTCGAAACTTTAATATACACATAGTAAGTAACTTAGATCCAATCAAAGTGTTCTCAAAAGACAGGTGGCGGATAAAGCCGGTGAACTCAGGTAGAGGATTTATAGAATTTGCCAAAGATAACGGAGAAAGTTGTGTGGTGGCATGCATGCCGTATCCGTCTTATTCGCGATACAAAGAGATGAAGAAAGAAGGCGAAAGGTTTAGCGATAAGTGTAAAGAGTGGTTTTCTCACGGTGCAAGTGCTTTTCGAGATGATACCATAAATATCGGAATTTCCCACGTATACAGTTATGGTATAGATTTGACTGAAGAAGAGAGTGCAAGTTTTGAGTATGTCAGTTCCGTTTTCCAGTTCGTGGAGCACTCGGCGTATCCTGCTAAAGCGCATTATATAGCCTTGGGTCATATACACAGGTGTATCACTGTAAATAAACAGAAACACATATATTATTCCGGTTCACTCATCAATAACTTTTTTGATGGCGGAGATGCTGTGACAAAAGTTATCGTCGCAGACATATCTTCGTCCGGAGTTCAAAAGGTAAACAAGATTCCGCTAAATACTAAAATTCTGAAAAAGGTTACCGTTTCCAGCGTAGAGGAAGCGGAAAGTATTGCTCAGTCAGATGAGAATAAGGGAGCGTTGTTAAAAGTTATTATAAAAAACGTTGTTCCGTCACAGGCTGAACAGATTAAACAACTACGTAAAAAGCACAATAACATTGTATCAATACAAGCAGTGTCTAGATTAGTAGAGTCTAGTCGAAGAAAGATTGAACCGAAAAAGGATTTAACAAACTCTGAGTTATTTAATAAATTTTGTATGGATCGTACTGGAGAGCAGCCTAGTGAAGATGTTTTACGTTTATTTTTGGAAACGATGGGGGAGGTGTTATATGAAACCGATTAAACTATCCTTCTCTGGAATAAATAGCTATATTCAGAAACAAACAATAGATTTCGAAAAGCTCGCTGACCAAAATATATTTGGAATATTTGGAGAGACGGGAAGTGGAAAGAGCTCTATCCTTGACTGTATAATAATCGCATTGTACGGCAGTAGCGACAGGGACAGCATCGGCAATATGATAAACGTAAATTGCAACACCGCATATGTGGAATTTGAATTTTCGTCAGAGGTTAAAGGAGTAGAAACACGATTCTTAATCAAGCGTCGTTTCAAACTAAGAAAGAACGGTGGGTATAAACATGACGCAGAACTAATAGACATAACTCACGCCGTTACATTAGCAGATATGTCGGACAAAGTTAATGCACACATTCTGAAGATTATCGGGCTGGGGAAACGAGAGTTCCAAAGATGTCTTGCTCTACCACAAGGAGAGTTTGACAAGTTTTTGTTGGATGCTCCCGCAGAACGAAAAAAGACAATAGCTAAACTATTTAATCTAGAACAGTACGGCTCAGAATTAATAGACCGATTAAAAAAGAAAAGAGATATTTTTGCACAGAAGAAAATATCAGCTGAAGAAAAAATCATGATTATAACAGGGGATGTTATTCCAGAAGATTTATCTCCTCGCAAGAAATTATTAGCCAAAGAATTAAAGCAATTAGAAAAGGAGAATACATCTCTAAAGAAAGGTGTTGCCATTATTAAGGAAGAATATGGCAATAAGGTGCGGTTTATTGACATAAGCAAGCAGTACAGCTCAATTACTGCAAATAAACATGATATTACTAAGATGAGAGAAAAGCTGGAGATTTCCCATAAATATTCTGCGCTTAAGAGTGATATAGATAGAAAATCTGTTTTTGAAGAAGATAATGTTTTTTTGAAAAAAGAATTAGAAGAAACGATAGAGATACTAAAGCAAGAGACCGCTCGTTTAAAAGATATGGAGAGGGAGCTACAGAAAAAACAAAAAGAAGAGCAGTCGATATTAATTAAGATTGAGCAGTCAAAAAACTTTAACGAAAAAGAAAATGAAAAACTGGAAACTAAAAACAAATTAGTTATGAAAAACAAAGAGTTGTTAGCTGTTAAAAATCAGATAATAACAACTGTCCAAAAACTTAATAAGCAAAAGGTGGTTATCGAAAAAAGCATAGAGCAAGAACAAAGAAAGTTGGATAGCCTTGACAATAAAATAGCTGAGATGCAAAATGATGGCAGTATATTACTTGCGGAAGAGAGGAGAGCGCACACTCAGTTTTTGACAAGCTTACAACAGGGTGTACAACAACAGTCTTTGGATGAAGTAAAGCAGTACAAGATATATAAAGAAGTTTTTTCAGTAAAGATAAAAATAAACAAGCAGATAGAGAAATTAAATGAGTTGCTTCGGTCGGAGAAGCGAGGTGCCACTGACAAATCTCGAGTACAAAGTTTGACAGAGTTCCTTGTTGAAAAATCGCGCTGTTTGGATAATATAATCAGGTTAAATTATGAACTGGGCAGTGTGCGTGCTGGACTAGATGAGAAGAACGCAGATACAACAGATAATGAACTAAGTTTGCAAGAAAATGAAAAAGAAAGGTTGGCTATTAAAATTGCTCAAAAGATAGATTTGGTGACAATACAGCTGTCTGCAAAAAAGCTGAGAGAGAATATTCTTCAGTTAGAAAAAGAGTTGTCTTTACTCAAACAACGAATTTCTTCTCTTGAAAAAACCGCAACGACTAATGAGGTGCGTATTAAAGAGAATACAAAAACCATCGCTCTATTACAAGGGAAAATAGATGAGTTTGTATCTACTCACAATGTAAAACAAAGTTCTTTAAAAAACATCGATGTTTATCCTGTTGACCAGCTGGTAAAGGTGGAAAATAAGATACGGGAATGGGATAAAGAATATAACTATATAGAAAAGGAAATGTCAAAAGTTGCAGGCTTTGCAAACATAACTGTTGAAGAAAAAGATGTAATCACTAAAACAAAACAATACGAAGATAATCAAGAGAATATAAAGCAGACAAGTATAGCCTTAGCACGGACAGTAGATGCATTAGAAAAGCAGAAGAGAGACGGGGAGAAGCTTTTGGAGTTGCAGAAAGAATTACAAGAAATCACCAAAGAGCACAACACCGTTTTAGATTTGATGGCGTTGGTTGGCGGGGGTGCGTTATTGGAATATGTTTCTGAGGAGTATCTCTACCTTGTTTGTGATTTCGCGAATAAATATATAGAGAAAATTAGCCGCGGAAAGTTTCTGTTAAAATTTAATGGGGAATTTTCTGTAATTGATAACTTCAATGCGGGAATAATTAGAGGTATAAAGACGCTGAGTGGCGGTGAACGTTTCATGATTTCGCTGGGATTAGCCTTAGGAATTAGTCAGAGTATAGCGGTCAATAACCGGAAAAACTTCAACTTCTTCTTTATAGACGAGGGCTTTGGGTCTCTGAGCGGAGACTATACAGATAATGTGTTAGACAGTTTCCACCAGCTTATCTGTTTGAACTTCACGGTGGGATTTATCAGTCATGTGGATAAGCTGAAAGAAGCTATACAAAACAAGTTGATTGTTAGAAAAAAGAGCAATGAAGAAGGTAGTGTAATAGAACAAATTTCGTAGTGAGTAGTTATGAGAATAAAAAACAAAGATAAGTTGAATAAATATGAATCGGTGGGAGGAGACAAGATCGCCACTAACTGTTTCTACTGTAGTAAAAGACAGGAAAAAGATTTAAAAGCCCGCACCGAATTTGTGCTGGATAAATCTATTGCTAGTTTGGATAATGAAAAGCAATCAGAAATTACAAAAGAAATCATTAGCGGTGCAAAAGCGAAGGTAAAAAAACATACTCAAAAGAAAGGTGCTTGGTTCACAATTAGCACATTTTTGATTAGTATAATTATATTGTTATTCGTTTTATATTACCAAAACAAAAACTTTGGCGTTGCTAATATCACGAACTTTGTAATGTCAGAGTCGCGCTACAGATATATTCTATATGCATTTACTATATTTATAGTTATAATGTTGCTCAAGACTTGGCGCTCATATGTTTTGGTGTACAGGTTAACTAAAAAACACAGAATCTTTTTAAGTTATAAGTCATCCTCCTTAGCTAAATATTATGAACTTCTTACTCCTGTAGGATCAGGAGGGAGACCTTATCAAATATACTATCTAAATAGTCGCGGGTTAAAACCTGGCACGGCGACAGCAATTCCGTTGATGCAACATATCATACACAAAGTAACGTTCGCAGTTATCTCTCTAGTTGTTTTGGTGACAAAATTTTCTGTATTTGGCGAAGATTCCCGCCTAATACTGTCCCTTGGTATTTTGGGGCTGATACTGACTTTCTTAACGTTATCAGCATGGCTTTGGGTAGCATTTAGTAGAAAAAAAGCCCTTAGATTTTTCGCAGGGATCTTGAGATTACTGTACAGAATGAAGATTATAAAGGATTATAACAAGTGGCTAACCAAGATGATACGCTCCGTCAAGGAGATGCAACGAGGAGTGAAATTTTCTCTTAAAAGCACTCTAACAACCTTGTCCACTATGGTGACGAGTGCGGGGATAATTGTTGCCAATGCTATATTACCTTATTTAATATATTGTATTTTCTACATTCCTGAACAAGGAGTTTTTATTGATATATTTGCCAAAATCATTATATGTAATTTAGCAGTAACATATATTCCTCTTCCAGGTGGAGTGGGTATCGCAGAGCTATCTTTCACCGCACTGTTTAGCTCTATGTTCCTTGACGGAACTTTGTTCTGGGCAATCTTGTTATGGCGAGTATTCTCCTACTATGGATACTTGCTTCAAGGGGTTCTTATCAGCATATATGACTTCATATGGGGAAATACAAAAAACAATAAAGCCAGGCGGCGTGTCAGAAAGCAGACTCACGACTGAGTCTTTATTCGTACTTCGCTGTCGTAAACTTCATAACAACTGAATAGATGAGAATACTCTGTTTCGAAATTCCTTAGGCTGATCCCGTCTAGGGGTTTTCTGTCTTGGATAAGGGTGTGTGTCGTTGTTCCGGATGTTAAATTTCCCAGATAAGGAGCTATACCTATCCCACAAAACATTTTGTATCCTGCATCCACCAATGCTTGATGTTTTCTCGATAATCTATCTTGTACATAAACCTCTTTTTCTCCCAGCGGGTATACATACATATCGGTACTTCCTACTATACTAGCGACTTCTTCTTTCCATTTAGCTGCATCTTGTAGTACCTGCTCATAGGTGACGTCGGATAGTGATTGGTGGTAGTAGCCGTTACAAGCAAAATACCAACCGTTTTCCTTTAGCTTTTTCACAACCTTAGCGGCTTTTTTTGCCTCATGTTCATGTAACGGATTACTATGTTGAGTCTGATAACCCAATATGCCATTTTCTCCGGATAAGCAAATCATGCCTCTTGCATTATCAAAACTGAAGTCAGGGTGTTCCTCCACGAAGGTGTCGAGAATCGGGACAAATTCGTTATCTGTGCGTATCCTCTTGTTCATACTCATTCTACTGCTATATGAGGCGATACGACTATCTCTATTAATTATCATTCTTTCTGTCATTCCGTTAGCAGGATTTGTAGAAGGGAAGCAGATGTTTTCAAAAGACAAAATGACTGGCTTTTTGTGTGGGGGTAAAAACAATACTTTTTGTTCCACACCTGCGTCAGTGGTGTGATATATCTCCGATATATTTACTAAAATATAATTATTCCTATATAAACTCTCGAGAATCTTTCTAAACTCGTTTGGGGTGATATAATCTCGATCGTTCAGCGTATGGTGTTCATTGTGCGAGGAAAGAGAGAGTTCTGGCCAAGCTAACAGGTTGTTTGTAAATAAATGTTCAATAGGTCCGGAATACTCTACTAGACGACTGTCGGTATTGCCTTCACTAAACTTCAAATACAGACTATTTATCACCTCATCGTTTCTATAAAAATCTTTATATTCTGATAACAATGCCAGCCCATCACTAAATTGACCTTCGTGAATTATTTCTTTACTGCGGCTAATAATCTCTTTTCTATTCTCGTTCATCAAGCGCTTGAACAGTCTCCGATTATTAATAAAAAGCTCGTTTTGTAACGGCTTATTATCTTTTATGAGATTAAAAGCAAAAAAATAATTACCCCTCTCAATCTCCTGTACTACAGTCACAAACTCTTCATTTATTAGTTTTTGCTTATCTACAATCGATGGGGTTGTTGGGGGTAGTAGAAAACAAGTTATTAAGCTTAACAGTGCAAATATCTTCATAATCCACCATTTTATTTTACACATATAATCTAATTATATTTATTTCGCACGATTAAATAATCTGTCGAGGTTTAGAAAACGTCAAAGCAGACAATTATTATCGCAGAGGGAAGTATGAAAAAACTTATCATATTAAGTGTTATAGCTGCTTGTATATATCTCTTTGTTTTCTTTTATCGCACTAATTTAGTGCGATTCGAACAAGGAAGATATCTTCTGTACACCACCGACGAGATGGGACAGATGGTTGTAGTGCAAGACGATACCGATAGACAAACTCTGTTTAGTGACGCTCAGGTTATATTGGGGGAGGGGATATATAATCTTTCTAGTGTTGAGTTAGATAGTATTAAAGAGCAGTTATGTGTGGAATTGGTTAGCGTTACCTGTTTAAAGGATTTAAAAGTTTATAATTATTTTTCTCCAAAGTTAGAGCATTTTATAGTAAGTAATAACAAAAAGGTGAATTTACAAGTTGCTGTGTCGGCAGATAACATCAAAATAGGTTATCCACTCATCTTGGATAGTTTTTAAAAAATATGTATAAAACCACTGTGAATAGTCAAGTATTCTAAAAATCAAATAGGAGGGTTGTATATGACCAACAATCAATTTAGCAAAAGAAGAATCATGTTGTCATTCATGAAAAAGTACGGGTACATTATCTTGTTGGGGGTGGCTATCCTTGCTCTGACGCTGACGCTATTACTGATAGATAACGGTGGTGTTGTAGATGATCAGGGAGCAGATGTAGGAGGACAAACAATTATAGAATTCACATCGCCGGTACTAGATGCAACAGTAGCAAAAGAATTTTCCTCTTCAACCTTAATGTATAACAGCACCTTGAATCACTGGGAAGCCCACAAATCCATTGACTTTCAGGCAGCAGAAGGGGCTAACGTGTACGCCTGTTTTGAAGGAAAAGTTACTGAAGTTTTCTCGGATTATTTAAGAGGAACAGTCATAGTAGTCGAACATGCAGATAACCTAAAAACGGTCTACGGTTCTTTACAAGAAGATATTGCTGTAAAAGTTGGAGATAACGTTGCGAAAGGAGCGGTTATAGGAAAAGTTGGAAAGACAGCAAACGGTGAGGCGAATCTCGGTGCACATCTAAACTTCCAAGTTTTACAGAACGGCAGTAAGATTGATCCTGCAAGTTATTTAGATTTAGGAAATAAGTAATTTGAAAAAAAGTTATATTTGCTTTACTTAATGGTATCCTTTAATTATAATAATAACAGCTGACGGAAAAAGTACAAATGTTACCCGCAGCAAGACTTATATTAACGGGGGAAACATGGGATTAAAGAAAGTATCAACTCTACTGGCTGCTCAGCTAGGTATTAAAACGGATAAAATTACTTTGCAGTCTAGGATAGTAGACGATCTTGGAGCTGATTCGCTGGATGTTGTTGAGTTACTGATGACACTAGAAGACGAATATAAAATAACAGTAAGCGACAAAGAAGCAATGAGTTTGAAAACGGTAGAAGATATTCTCCGTATAATAGAAAAACACGGCAAGAAATAGTATATCAAAAATAAAAATCCACAGTTGTGGATTTTTTTATTTCAAAGAGTACAGTGTTCCGATATCATCAGGTTTAGCAATATCGATTTTTATATGTTTACCTATCTCGATTCCTACCGAAGATAGATGTGTTTGCATTGCTGTATAACATGTTTGAGGAGTATTATTTTCTTCACTGAGGTGGGCAAGTACCACTTGTTTTACCTTCATGTGTGCCAACTTCTCCACTACTCTTGCAGATAACTCGTTGCTTAAATGCCCTCTCTTTCCGAGAATACGATTTTTTAGAGAGAAGGAATATTTGGGGTTGGACATGAGCATCTGTACGTCATGATTACTTTCTAATATAACTAAAGTGCTTCCTTCAAAGTTTTTTACTAGACTGGAAGGAACATATCCCAAATCTGTGGCGATAGTAACCTTTCTTGTTCCCACAGAAATATTAAAGCCTACGCAATGAATTGCATCATGCGGTAACGGGAAGGGCGATATTTTTAAATCTCCGATTATAAAATCGTCGTCTAAGAACTGCACTATTTTTGTGGTATTAATAGGGGCAAACTTTTTCACCAGAGCTGCGTAACTATTTGTATGTACATAAACTGGCACAGAAAACTTTTTTATCAAATTTCCCACAGCACAAACATGGTCGCTGTGCTCGTGAGTCACGATTACAGCATCTATGTCGTTGCAATTTAATCCCAATAAGTCCAGCCGCTGATTTATTTTTCTGATACTAACGCCTGCATCTATCAATATTTTAGTTGTTTCTGTGAATACAACAGTACAATTTCCTTTACTTGAACTAGCTAATGTACAAACTTTCATGATTTTTCCTTTTATATTTTCCGTGCTGGTGCATTACCAACCTGGAACCAACATTAGGATAACATAAAGTTTAAATAAAGCAAAATTGTTTTTGTAAAATTATATTTCTTAGGCGGCGTTTTGGATTATAACTTTTCCCTCTGTCCACGAGTTAAAGAAACTAGCTAGCTCTCTTCGGCAAGTCTTTTCGAAAATTCCTATCATATGAGAAGGTGCTACATTTTTGAATTTGTATTCGTTGAAATATGATTGCAGAGAGGCAATGAATTTTGTATTGCCCACCAAGTCTCGCAAATCACTAAAGAACAGGCAGCCCTTAACATACGTCATATACACGTACTCTGTTTCAGTGTTGTACTGATCTATAGCTCGATTCATGGACGTATCCACCGGTCCAATAACTTCCTCATATAAGTCTATAAAGTTAATGAAACTGTTGGTAGAGCTTTTTATAGCATCAGGTAGAGATATTCCGTACTGTGGATTGTTTTCGTAGAAAAGTAATGTTGAGAATTCTGTTAATCCTTCATCTAACCAAGGATGTCTGAACGCATCACTACCAACCAGCTGGTACCACCATTGGTGTGCTATTTCATGTACAATTACATTGATGTAATCAGACTGCTTTGTAACGGCGTCACTGATATACACGAGGTTAGGATACTCCATTCCGCCATGTACAAAGTTAGTTTTCACAACACTAAGAGTAGAGTATGGATATTCTCCAAACAGCTCGGTAAAAGTTTCTAAAGCAAGCTTTGCAGTCTCCAAACTATAGTCTGCAGTTTCGTCATCGTAGTAGTAATACATAACTTTAGTTTTTCCCGATGTAGTGTCTAACACTTCAAACTTGTCAGACAACACACATGCAAAGTCTCTCACGGCTAGTGCTTTTACTGAGTAAATCCGGTTTTCCCCATCAGTTTTTTCAGAGAGAATTTCTCCGGTAGAAGCTAGTACGAAATTGCTTGGCGCGGTTATCGTAACGTTATAATTTGCCATATCACTGTAGAAAGGATCACCGTTAGAGTTATAAGGGTTGCACACAAACTGTCCGTTTTCGTAAACGGCTAATACGGGATAGAAGTTGCCTAAGTTGAGAGCGTTCTCACCATATCCAAAACGGTGATTGATGTTTGGAACGGTGATTGAGAAAGCTATCTCTATGGTAATACTTTTATTGTTAGCTAACTTTTTAGGGAGGTTGACCACTAAGATGTTGTTATCGTCGCCTTCGTATACAGCTTCCACAGCTGTCTTTCCGATTTTCAATGAGGTAATGATTATTCCCCCGTAACTTTCCCCGTTAGGATAAGCCTTCTTAGTGTGCAAGTTGCCCACTGGAGAGTGGGTTACTCCTTCGGCAAAAGCGTTAGGATATAGATGCAAATGTAGCTGAGTTAACTCATCACCCGTGC
The DNA here is from genome assembly GCA_964368425.1 of uncultured Lachnospiraceae bacterium. Classification (GTDB taxonomy): domain Bacteria; phylum Bacillota; class Clostridia; order Christensenellales; family UBA1242; genus CAYJAP01. The sequence goes on from CAYJAP010000005.1 coordinate 16,589, forward strand.
GATTGGTATATTCAATTCTTTCTACACCATCTACACGAGTTTCGTCTTGCACCACGATTTCGATGTCATATACGTTGAGTTTTTTCGCTTCTTTATCTAAATTAATGCCCTTAGAGCACCCTGCAAATAGTATGACCGAAGAGAAAAGAATCAATAAAAATTTCTTCATAAACCTGTCCTTTTTTTCAATATTCTATGTCTGTGAAGTGTAGATATATGACAGATAAAAGAAAAATAGCGAAAACTATACTCTTTTTAATAAAAAACATTTTTTTGGAAAAATTAAATATGTGGAGGAGTAATGAAGAAAATTGTACTAGCATGCGTGATTTTATTTTCAGTGGTTGTAATGGGAGCCTGTTCTAACACAGACACATATCTGAACAGCCAGTTTTTTAACACGCCACCTTCTACCGTGATAACCATTGATCAAGAGAACAGCTTAACAGATATGTCCTTGCTTGCAGAAAAAATATCGCCAGCTATAGTGGGGGTATCTTGTGTGATAAGTGGAATAGAACATATCGGGTCGGGCGTATGTGTTGCGAGTGGAGGATACGTACTAACAAATCAACACGTCATAAACGGAGGTAAGAACATCACGTTATATCTCCACGATGGTAGTACTGCTTCTGCAAAACTGTTATGGCAAGACTCTAGCTTGGACATAGCCATCTTAAAATCGTCAACGAGCCTACCGTATTTATCTATGGGCAACACAGACTACTGTAAGGTTGGACAGGATATTCTGGCGGTGGGAACCCCTATAAACCTGCAATTTAACCACACATTCACAAGAGGGATAATAAGTGCCCTGAATAGAACTCTGCTGGTGTCTACAGGGGCGGGGAGCACTTACATGCAAAATTTAATACAGCATGATGCGAGTATAAATCCGGGTAATTCGGGCGGTCCTTTGGTTAATTCTTACGGAGAAGTTATAGGGATAAATACGCTCAAAATATCCGATGGTGAGGGGTTAGGTTTTGCGATACCGACTAAAAGTTTCAAGAGTATAGTGGAAAGTATCACGGGCACACAACTCTCGTCGTACGTCGCTCCTTACAGTGGAATATTTGCCTATGACGCACTAATCGCGAGTTATTACGACAAAACAGATATAAACGAAGGTGTGTATATAATAGATGTGGCAGAGGGTAGTCCAGCACAGTTAGTGGGAATTCAGCAGGGAGATGTCATCGTGCAGGCTGATAATGAGAGAATAAATAACATGCTTGATTTACGAGATATTATGTTTAGGAAGCATCCCGGAGATATCTTTGAAGTGCTGCATATAAGAAATGGTAAACAACATAAAAGCTCAATACAACTTGTTGCACATCCCACGAACAACATAATGTTTGAAACAACATAATAGAAAGAGAACGCTTCTTTCTTTTTATGATATTTTGCAAAATTTGCACAACAACATCTTTACTAGGTAATGATTTGCTTTTAATATCGTTGATTTTTACTTTTCCATAATATATACTATATAAGTACTTTATGTGTATAGAGTATGTTATGCATAATATTTGGAGAAGGAAACTGTAATGTTTAAGACAAAAAAAGAACCCAAAATATATGAAAGAGATAATTACAATGTATTGGACTCCAGTAAAGTTTTTCTACTTGTCCTCGTTGTACCTCTGTTGGCGGCATTCTGCTACATACTAATTATCAGTGTGCTAGCATCATTATCGGGTAGTTCTTTACTAGAGGTGGAGAACTCGTGGTTATACATAATGGGCTCGATACTTATAACTCATGCCAGCTATATCGGTATTTATTTTTGGTATAATAAACGAAAGAAAATTAATTATGTTGTAGCAAGTAATATCAAAAAAGATATTAATTGGTGGGCAATTTTAGTGACAGTTGCGATGTCGTTGACTGCTATATTCTTTATTTCTCCTATAATCAATTTAATCAACTATGGACTTTCTAATATTGGTTACAATCCAGACGGGTCTTTGCCTATTGACATCAACTCACCAGGCAATTTTATCTCAGGAATTATCTTCATTGCACTGATTCCAGCGGTGGCGGAAGAACTGATTATGAGAGGAGTAATTGCACGTGGACTTCAATCAAAATGGAAACCATGGACAGCGATTATATTATCGGCGTTGTTCTTTATGTTGGTGCACGGCAGTTTACAACAGACGGTGTTTCAGTTTATCTTGGGAGTCGTATTAGCTTTCGTAGCTTATAAGGGAATGAATATTATATACCCTATAGTATTACACTTCATTAACAATCTAACAGTTATTGTATTTGCTTACGTTGCTAGCGGTCAGGAGGCTTCTCCTGTAACCTATGTTAAGGCGATGGATTATATATCTCCTATGCTGTACTTTATAGCAGGTTTAGGAATATTGGTAGGACTAGGTTTCTTATTTAGTTATATAATGAAACAAGACAAGGGATTGATTAAAGAATCTATAAAAACTAAACAGTCACAAGCCAAAACAGACAGCGCTATAGGAGAAACATCGAAGGGTGCTCTAACAAAAAATGAAAAGCTGATTTTCTATCTTGCAATGGGTATTGGGGCTGTGCTTTGGATTGTAAATACACTAATTACGTTTCTAAAATAAAGGAGAGAAGATGGACATCATACGGGAAAAGAAAAAAATATTTTACACTTATTTGATATATTTTTCTTGCATGTTATTATTCTGCATTGTAAAGATATTACATTCTTTTGGTGTTTTTTCAAAGATGGATCCTCAGGTTTACAGTGTGTTATACTCATTGTTTTTGCAGTTAATACTAATGTTGGTGTTACCCCTTATACTGTACCACTTGTTAGTACGTAAAGATAAACCGAGAGAAAAAGGTTATACTCGGAGAGAGTTGGGTTTAAATAAGGTGAGTTATAAAATCGTTTTAATAAGTATTGCGATAGGTTTTATAATATATTTTATAAACATAGCAATATCCACACTTTTTTCTGGACTACTAGGGTTTATGGGATATAAAAATCCGTTTGTATCATCTGGCTCGGGAGATTATTCCATAGGTACGTTCTTTATCCAGTTGTTTATTACGGCCGTATTACCTGGTGTTTGTGAAGAGTTCTTGCATAGAGGCATGTTGATTCATGGTACGAAGAAGGGCGGATACAAAAAGGCTATATTGATATCTTCTCTGTTGTTTGGATTAATCCACTTTAACATTAATCAGTTTTTCTTTGCTGTATTGTTAGGGGTGCTGCTAGGCTTTATTGTAGTAGTTTGCAAAAGTATACTTCCGGCGATGATTATACACTTTATGAACAACGGTATAATTTTATACTTAACATTCGCCCGATATAATAATTGGCCATTACATAATTTTGAGACGGTAATAAATTCCTTCTTAAACGGAAATAGTTGGTTTATGATCTTCGTAGTATGCTTCTTAATAATCGCTTTCTTAATTTTCATGCTGGTACTATTAGTTATGCAAATGTTCAAAATAACAACACTTAACAAAGTTCAAAAGACTCTGTCGGAAGCGTTCGAGGGGGACTACGAAAAAGATTTACTTTTCAAAAGTCAAAAAAGTCGTGCATGGCGTGAAGTGTTGGAACACAGCGGATCTTTAAATCTACAGTATGAAGAAATGAAAAGTCCGGTGGATTTTATGTTGCCGCCGCAAAAATCAATTGTCAAAACCAATACAAGAGTAAACTTGTTTTTATATTCGAGTATTATTTTAGGATTCCTAATAACGCTGTTCACGTTCATTTGGGGAATGGTGTAGTATGAAAATCAATATTTTGTGTGTCGGTACGCTAAAGGAGAAATATCTTCAGGAGGCTTGTAGCGAGTATCTGAAAAGGTTACAGAAATATGCGGTCGTAAATGTAGTAGAGGTAAAGGAAGAGAAGCTCTCGTCATCTATCACTATGAGTAAAAAGATAGACGCAGAATCACAACGGTTAGCGAAACTCTGTGAAGGACAAGTGTTTCTACTTGCAATAAAGGGCAAGCAATTTTCTAGCGAAGAATTTGCGGGCAATATAAAAAAGATGAGTATGCGTGGCGAGACCTTAACTTTCATTATAGGTGGCAGTGACGGGGTAGCTGCAGAGTTGGAAAAGAACGCGGACGTGGTATTGAGTTTCTCAGCATTTACTTTCCCGCATCAGCTAATGAGAGTGATATTGCTGGAACAGATTTACCGAGCAGTCACTATCAATAATAACATAACTTATCACAAGTGAGGATAGATGGATAACAGGTTCATGGACATTGCTGTAGAGCTGGCTAAAAAAGCTGGTAAAAGAGGAGATGTTCCCGTAGGAGCGGTTATAGTACGCGACGGGAAAGTGTTGTCATGTGCGTACAATAAAAAGAATGCGAAGAAAAATGCTATATATCATGCCGAGATAATTGCTATCGAAAAAGCCTGTAAAAAAGTTCGAGATTTTAGACTAACAGATTGTGACATATATGTCACAAAAGAACCATGCTTGATGTGTCTGGGAGCTATTCTCAGTGCTAGGATGAGACGAATAATATTTGGGGCAGAAGACAAAAAATACAGCAATATTGGACTAATAGATATAAAGTTTAATCATTCTTGTGATATAATAAATGCGAAACGCAAGGATTGTGCTGATTTATTAACCGAGTTCTTTGTAGGTAAAAGGAGGAGAGATGGAGACCGTTGTTGAAGTGGAAAAAGTTGCTGTTAAAAAAGATGTCGATGTACATGTAATTATACTAAACATCGACAACGATAGCTTAGTAACCACCGTTCCTTCTTACGAGCGTAACATATTGGGTAAGCCCATGAATAAGTGGGTGGCGGATGCGGTTTCCAAATATCATACTACAATGGTGGAATGTAATAAAGAAAACGATATTATATCCACGATCATCCCCCACTTAATTAATAGCAAATATACTGCTGTGTTATACTGTGACACGCCACTGCTTACTGCTCACTCTTTTGAAGAGGTGTTGGAATATGTGTTGATAAAAGATATTCAGGTTTGTAAGCTGGAAAGGGGATATGTTTTCTACACCGATTATTTACTACACGCACAGAAAATATACACTCCGCAAACGTACACATTCAATTCACAGGATTTCTTTGCGGTTACTAGTCCAGCCGCGTTGATGCAGGCGATAGAGACTCTGCGTATGCGAATATTACATTTTCACCTCGCTGGAGGAGTGATGTTTGCAGACATGAATAGTGTAACTATTGAACCGAAAGTTAGAATAGGAAAGGGTGTCGTAATCTCACAAAACAATGTTATTACAGGAGAATCAATAATCTCGGACAATGTGGTTTTACAGCCTAATAATGTGTTAGAAAATGCTATAATATTTGACAGGGCGTATATCAGTGGGAGTACGATCAGAAACAGTATAGTTATGGAAGATGCTGTTGTAATGCCCTACTGTAATATAGTTAATTCGTCGATTGTGGGGAAAAATGAAGAGATCAAAAGTTTTAGCAATTTAAATAATTACCAAGGAAAAGACAGGGAGTAGGAATGAAAGTTATTGTTGGTTTGGGAAACGTTGGTGGAAACTACAAGAAAACATACCATAATGTTGGGTTTAACATGGTGGACGCTTTTGCTAAGCATTACAAGTTAGAGTTTAGTAAAAAGAAGTTTTTCGGAGTGGTGGCAGAAGGATCTGTTAACGGAGAAAAGGTGATATTATTAAAGCCTACTACTTTTATGAATAACAGTGGTAAAAGTGTTTTTGAGGTTTCAAAGAAATTAAAGATTGCATCTCGTGACATTCTGATAGTGTTTGACGATATAGATTTACCGGCGGGAGAAATTAGATACAGAGAGAACGGTAGTGGTGGTACTCATAACGGTATGCGAGATATCATACAGAAGATGAACACACAAGAGATTCCGAGACTACGCATTGGTATCGGTCCAAAAGAAAGAGAAGACCTAGCGGATTATGTATTGAGTAACATGAACACAGAGAACGCTGAAAAGATAAATGGTGTGACAGATAAAGCGATAAAAAGCATGGAGAGTTTTATTCTGGGAGAGCTCTCTAAATAAAATAATTCTGAATATCTGATTATGTACAGGTCTATTAGGGGTAAATATAGTCTATACTTAGATAAAAAAAGAATTGTATTTGCTTGATAAATCAGTCGTAATCTAGTAAAATGTAAAAGTGATTACACTTGCGAGGGGAACAAATTTGAAAAAGAAAATTTTAGGTTTATTATTAGGATTTATTCTGAGCTTCTCGGTCTTTGCCGGCTGTTCTTTGGTTGAACAGGATAAGAAAAGTTATTACACACAGGTTATTGCAAAAATTGAAATTGACGGACACGCAGAAACAATTACCAGAGAAGATGTGCTTCTATGGTTTAATTCTCGTGGATATATGTATGTACAATATTACGGGCAAACTGTGGAAGAGGCTCTGAAGACGACGATAAATGAAATCATTGACTATAGACTAAGAGTGTACGAAGCGCGAAAAACCATAGTTAGTTTATCTGACAAACAAAAGAACGAAGTAGTGTATAACATTCACGAAACAATGTTAAAAGATATTGCAGATTTAGAAAAAGCTTTGAAAGATGAGTGGAAGATAACTGAGGAGGAGTCGGACACAACCAGCTCTTCAAATTATAAAAATGAGCCTATCGTTTATTCTCCAAAGATAAAACTTGAGGGCGATAAGTTGGTGCGTGTAAATGAAGCTGACGCTGTGGATTTTTCTGTAAAACCAGTTTGGAATTATTTAATTATCGACCAGTTCACTCAAGAAGTTTGGAACAGATATTTGCGTTCTATTCAGCAAACTGCAGAAACGAAGGGCGATAAAATATCAGAAAAAGAAGCGTTTGACTGGGAATACGATAGATTGTACGAGATTCACGAAGATAGTATGTTCTTAGAAGTTTATCAGGAAAACTATCTTGCAACATTAGATGTTAACACTGACTTAGTGCTTGAGACATTCAAGATAGATTATCTAGCGTCATACAGCAAATACAATACTAACTATACTGGCGACAACGCCGATGAAGATAAAGCGGCAGCAATTACTGCCTACCGAAAAGCGGTTCAATCAAGCAGAAGTAGTTTATACTATCACCCAACTGAAGCGGACGGAAAAACAGAGTTTATGAACGTCCTACACATACTATTTAAGTACACGGACGAGATGCGAGATGAGTTGCTACAACTAGAGAACAAGTTAGCAAGTGGACTAATAGAGCAGCCAGATTATGATACTCAATATGCTTTATTAACCAATCCTGAAGTAGTTCAATTTGAGTTTACTGAGAATGGTGTGACGGAAAAAAGGACAGCGGCAGAAGTATATACTGAAATAAAGAATGCTATAGACGCTACAGAAAATAACCTTGTTGCTCGTGCAAGGGTGTTTAGAGATTTAATGTTCAAATATAGTGACGATACGGGGCTCGTATTATCCGACAGTGCTAACCTAAATTGGGGATATGTGGTGAATTTAAAAGACCACGACCAAGCTACTATGGTTGAAGAGTTTATCGAAGAATCTCAGCAGTTATACACACAAAACGCGAACGGCGGAAACATGAGTGTTGCTCCAGTATTCCATAAAGGCGACCTGTCTGCAAGCAATCAGTATTCCGGATTCCATATTGTATTCAACCTTGGTGGGGTTACAAATAACGGTATTGATTACGAGCAAGTCAACTCAGATAATGTAACATGGCAGGATTTATGGGAGATCGAAACTTTCCCAGGGTCGGGAGTTAACTTATTCCAGCTAATTTATGATAGTGTTCAAGATGACGACACACAAACTACAACAAAAGTGAGTATGGTGGTTGATTCATTGAAAGCGAACAGCAAGATCACTAAATGGGTGTATAGATTAAAAGATATATATAAGGAGTAAAAACAGCAGAGTTATTTAAAAGATATTAGATAATAAAATAGGAAGAGAAAAACAACCTTCCTATTTTTTTATTATTACGAGAAAAAGTCTTGCTATTCTGTCACGAAGATTTTATAATATAGAGAGAATGTCGGGGTGGCGAAATGGCAGACGCGCTAGATTCAGGTTCTAGTGATAGTAATATCATGTGGGTTCAAGTCCCGTCCCCGACACCAAGTAAGTTAAGTAAGAAGGTTGGTAAAGGATGAAAAATATCTGGGAAAAGTTAAAAAGTGAAATTGAAAAACAATATAAAGAAGTTGGCATTCATAAAGAATGGTCGCCATTCGTTACAGGCAATAATGTTGTAGCCGCTGTTGAAGATATAAACGGAAAAATTTGGACAGGAATAAATATTGAAACCGCAAGCGGCGTCGTTTGTGTTTGCGCTGAAAGAGTTGCATTGCTAAAAATGGTTACAGAGAGTGATACTGTTGTAGTAAAAAGAATATTAGCATATGGCAGTGAACTTCCTAAAAAAGAACTTAATAACTGGTCTCCGTGTGGTGCGTGCAGAGAATTCTTATTGCAGCTATCAAATGAAAATAAAGAATGTGAAGTATTAATGGATTGGGAAAGCAAAGAAACAGTTAAAGTTAAAGATTTATTACCACATTGGTGGGGAGATGTAAGATTTGAAAAATAGATGTCACTAAATCAAAAAAAATAATTAAAGCGGACATATTCCGTTCAGATTAACGTAAACAAAAAGAGCCAAAAGGCTCTTTTTATTGTTTATAACTTCAATATAGCTTCTATAGATAATTCTACTAAAGTTGTTCGTGCTTGTATTTTATCGTATCTTCTCCACTGCCATTCTTTGCCGTCGATTATATCTGAGAAGTATAATAGTGCGCCAAACTGTGCTTTATTATATTTCGCTACAGCGGCTAAACTTGCACACTCCATTTCCACCGCCACTGCGCCCTCTTCTAAGCGTCTCTTTATGCGGTTAGGAGTCTCTCTGTAAATTGCGTCAATGGTCCATGTTTTGTCTGCATAAAAGGGGATATCTCTTTCAGTTAGGGTTTGTTTTAATATTTTTACTATCGATGGCGCTGGAGAAATCTCTCTTGCTGGACTGATATAGTGATAAGATAATCCTTCATCACGAATTGCACTTATTGGAATGAAAAACTTGTTTAGGTTGAAGTCTTTGCGCAGGCAGCCACATGTTCCACAGGCAATAAATTTGTTCACGCCCACATAATCTAGTTCTTCCATCAAGTTCGCTGCTGCTGGACCACCCAATGGACACAAAGCGATTAATACTTTTTCGTCATAGAGGTAAACTGGTGACACCGTGCTAGCTGCTTTAAACTCATATATCTTCACACATTTTTTCTTAATCTCTTTCAACCCGTCAAAAGAACGCGGTAGAAATAGTATACATCTATCTACCCCTCTTGCGGTACATTTCTTCAATTCTGTAAAATCTTTTTTACCCTGTCTGAAAAAATATCTTTTTGCAGGTTCTGCGGAATCGTCATCGTACTCTAATATAGGAGCTTCTTCTATCAACATAAATAAATTCCTCACGTATATACAAATAGTATAACAATAATAAAAAGAGATGTAAACCAAAGGAAATACATTGGTTAAATATATCTGGGCGTAAAACTAAAAACTTGCTTTTTAAAGTAAAATGATTGACAACAAAAATGTATTATGCTAGGATATAGGCAGTTAAATAAAGACTGAGAATATGTACAGTAGTGTTTTATTTCCATATGAGAGAGGGTGTGTCATCGGTTGAGAGCCGCCTATGTTCAGGTAAAATATGAATTTCAACATAGGAGTTGCTTTCCGGTAAAGCTGTAAAGTGTTAAGGAAAGACAGACAAAACTGTGAAAATGATAACAAGTTTTTACACCTTGCTTACAAGGCAAAATAAACTTAGGTGGTACCACGATAATTCGTCCTATGAAGCATTCATAGGGCTTTTTTGTAAGGAGAGAGATAATGAAGAAAACAATTGAAGCGGTTAGAAAACAGTTCATCAAGGATTCAGCAGTGGCTAAAAGTGCTGCGGACATTGAGTCTTTGCGTGTAGCGTACATGGGGAAAAAGGGCAAGTTAAACGAAATAATGCCTATGCTTAAAGGCGTTCCTAATGAGCAGAAAAAAGAGATAGGACTGCTCATCAACTCATTAAAAGGTGAGATAGAGAGTAGGGTTGCGGAGCTGGTTAAAAGTCTTGAGAATCAAAAAATTCAAGAGCAAATCAACAACGCGGAAAAGATTGATATAACCCTTCCTGTGTATACTGCAGTAGGTTCTCTACACCCTCGTACGATGGTACAGAAAGAGATAGAAGACGTGTTTATCTCTATGGGCTTTACGATAGAAACGGGGGACGAGGTAGCTACAGAGCACAGTAACTTTGACGCCGTTAACGTGCCTAAAACACACCCTGCAAGAGATATGCAGGACACTTTTTGGCTTGACAATGGACAGTTGTTGAGAACACATACATCTGCGTTACAAAACAAGATACTGAAAAAGTACAATGGTCCGTTGAAAGTTATTATGCCGGGTCGTTGTTTCCGAAATGAAGCGGTAGATGCTAAGCATGAAACGACCTTCTTCCAGATTGAGGGAATGATAGTTGATAAAAATATATCTGTCGCAAATCTTATATACTTTATGAAAGAGATGTTGTCGAAGGTGTTCAAAAAAGATGTTGAAGTGCGACTACGTCCGGGTTATTTCCCGTTCGTTGAACCAGGATTCGAGCTTGATGCAAAATGTCCTTTCTGTAATGGCGACGGCTGTCAGACATGCGGAAAGAGTGGTTGGTTGGAGCTATGTCCTTGTGGAATGATACATCCTGAAGTGTTAAGATTGGCGGGGATGAATCCGGAAGAATACAGCGGATGTGCGTTTGGTTTGGGCTTTGACAGACTGGTAATGATTCGTTCAGAGATAAATGATATAAGATTGTTGACTAGCGGAAATTTAAAAGTATTGAAACCGTTTGGTATTAATCTGTAGGAGAGTGAGAGATGAAGATTTCAATTAATTGGATAAAAGAATGGGTAGATTTACAGGGAGTTGATATAGAGAATCTTCGTAAGAGATTTGAGTTATCGACTGCGGAAATTGATGACGTTATATACAAAGGCAAAAACGTGTCTAATATCGTACTAGCCAGAGTTGTTAAAGTGGAAAATGTTCCTAACTCCACTAAGCTACACCTTTTACAAGTCGACGATGGTTTGAGTGCTCCTACGCAGGTGGTGTGTGGAGCGCCCAACGTGAGAGAGGGCATGGTGACTGCATTTGCTCGTGTTGGCGCAAATGTGAACGGATTCGCTATAAAAAAGGCGAAACTTGCGGGCTTAGATAGTTGTGGTATGTGTTGTGGCGAAACCGAGCTAGGTATCGGAAGTGACGATTACGGGATAATGGATATAGTCGATGTTAACGCACCTATGGGCACGGATATCAAAAAGATTTTCCCTATAGACGATATCGTTTGGGAAATAGACAATAAGTCGTTGACCAACCGTCCGGATTTGTGGGGGCACTACGGTATCGCTAGAGAAATTGCCGCTATACTCGGGAAGAAACTAGCTCCTTTGGCAATAGACGATTTAAGCAAATATAACAAATTGCCAGCGTTAAATATTTCTGTAGAAACGAAGAATTGTTACAGATACTCCTCTTTGTCTCTTGCGAACATTACTCGCAAAACTTCACCTATGGAAATGCAAATCCGTCTTAACTATTGCGGAATGAGAAACATTAATCTGTTGGCGGACATGACAAACTATATCATGCTTGAACTTGGTCAGCCAATGCACGCGTTCGATAACCAAGTGGTGAAAGGTATAACGGTTATAGAGGCAGATAAAAAACTAACGATGACTACTCTTGAGGGTGAACAACATGCGATAGAGCGTGGTTCAATCGTCATCTGCGACAACAAAAAAGAACCTGTTGCAATAGCAGGCATCAAGGGTGGACTCAAGTCCGGCATTTCAGACGGCACTACTTCTCTGTTGCTAGAATCGGCTACTTTTGATGCGGTTTCAATACGAAAAGCTGCTCAGCAAATCGGTTTAAAAACAGATGCTAGCCAGCGTTATGAAAAATCGTTAGACCCAGAAATGACAGTTACGGCAATAGCTAGATTGTTGTATATATTGAAGAAGGCGGATAAAAACATATCTCTAACATCCCGCTTAACCGATGTGTACAACTACCAATATCCAGCAAGAAAGATATCTTTGGATTTAGCGTTTGTTAAGTTACGTTCAGGTATTGATATCCCTAAAAAGAATATTATTTCCACGTTGCGCTCCCTTGAGTTTGGGGTCGTGGACAAAGGCGACAAGTTGGAAGTTTCCGTTCCAAGTTTCAGGGCAACGAAAGACGTGTCGATAAAAGAAGATTTGGTGGAAGAAATCTTGCGTATGTACGGCTATGACAACGTGCAGCCACAGTCGATTGACTTCGAGTTGAAATCCGTGATACAGACGCCAGAAGTTATCAATGAGTACAGAATAAAGCGCTTACTTGCAGAAAAATATGGGGTAAGCGAGGTGCACTCATATATATGGAACTTCGCAGAGTTTAACAAATCTGCGGGGATAGATAGCTCGTCAGTAGTTTCACTCATGGACGCGTCTAACAGTGGACAGTCGGGGATACGCAGTGCGTTGTTGCCAAGTATAATCAGGTTTTTCTATGACAACAGAAATAATTTCGCAGATATACGTATGTGTGAAATAGGTAGTGTGGTTGAGAGCTTAGATAGCAATAAATTGGTCAATGAAACCAAAAAAATAGCTATACTACTTGCTTCTCAAAACAAGACCGAGAAGGAATTATATTTTGAGATGAAAAAGATTGTAGAAAACATCTCACAATCGCTAGTAGGTACAAAGATCACCTACGTTGCCGGTACGAAGAACTCGCTGTTACATCCCGTTAATAGTTGTAAATTAATACTGCCTAACAATAAACAGATGGGAGAGATGGGCGTTATTCATCCTTCACTAAAAAACAGCCTAGACAAGAGGTTCAACGTAGCTCTCTTAGAGGTTAATTACAAAGATTTTGTTGGAGCACCTATCGTTGCCGCTAAACGAAAAGAAAATTCGAAGTATCAGTCGGTTAACCTGGATTTTAACTTCTTAGTTCCAAACGACATGAAATATTCCGACTTGGATACTATCATCTCTCAGTTTAGAGCAAAGATGATTATAGAGTACTCTCTAAAAGATATCTACCAGAGCGCAGATTTGAAGGGTAAGAAAAGTTATACGTTTGGGTTTACAATCACTCCTAAAGAACACACTTTTGAGATGGCGGAGATTGAACAGTTTTCCAAAAGACTTATTGAACACATGGCACGAAATGGTATAGAATTGAAGAAGTAATTCTTATTCATTAGCAAAAATCAGATAAATAAAAGCCGGACGGTAAGTCTGGCTTTTTTGTATAAATAATGTGACATAAAGAGGTTTTTAACTATCTTCTGATCAGTCGTCCTATTAAGTAGAATAATCCAGCGATAGATACTAATACGATGGAGAATATCAGCGATAAAACAAGAAAACAGAATATATACGAGCTTCCCACGATCAATCCAGTCATCACAGTGCTAGATGCAGTTGTTGGTATAAAGGCTAGGATAACGTTGAAAATGAGGGCTAATACACAGTACAAAAAGAACCCGGGAATGCTGCCGACTATGTCGGACTTGCTGAGTTTCATGTGTAGTGCTATAAAACTACCGATAATTATAAATACCCACCAGAAAACATTACTTAACATTTCTACGGCGAATATTCTGTCCAACATGTCGATGAGAAGTCTGAAAATATTTGATATTCCTGTCGCTGTTAATCCTGCAGTGTTTGATGCTGTAAAATCTTTTGTTAAATCAATTAGTTGAAAGAATAGATTGTTCACGAAAATTAACATGAGTAAAATCAGCACTGCTGAACCCAACAGGATAGGACCTATACCGATAAAGAAATTTCCCATCTGCTGATAAACATTTTTCTTTTTGTAGGAGTGTTCCACATGTCCCAGTGAGCCAGTTTCCTTGTCTACGTGAAACAGTTTCATGCTGGTTATTTTATGTCCAAAGATTACTGCAAACATCGCATGTCCCAGTTCATGCACAGGAGTTCCTATCACGGCGGTCATCACCGACACCTTCCAAGAACTTCTGCCTAGAAAATAGTAAAAGGTATTGTTTAATATACCTATCAGTAAACCGATAATTATCACTATCCCCACTGTGTAGAGTATAGTGAAAAGTGTATTTTCTAGTATTTGAAGAATTATCATATAAGCTCCCGTTAGAATAGATTAAAAAGAGTTTCTTTTGGTCTCAGTTGAGTGATTCTGAGAAAGATTTGCTTTGCAACTAAATAGCAGTCTTCAAAAAATATTGAGCCACTGAGCATTATAATTCTTTGCATGTTAACTCCTGTGGTACATTACAATATTATAATAACATGATTTATTATAAAATGAAAGCTATATTAAATATACCTTTTATGTTGTGTAAAAGACATGCTATTACTCGACTGGATTGCTTCGCTTACAAGTATTAAATCTTCTTGTTTCTATATGCAGGCACTTATAGTTATGCGTCAGTCTATGTCCACTTAGAGCCATGTACTGTCATCATCTTATACCTTCTTGACAATTACTCATAGATGTTTCTTGCTGTGACGTGTTAAACTTAAAACTAGAACTACATCTAAATACATAGTATTAGATAATTATTCTCACACACTTGCTATAAAAAATAAAAACTTGCTAATTCCATGTGTCACTAATTAGTTGACCATGTTTAATAGACTGAGTTTTTATCTTAGTAGTTAGTGATAATAAACAGTTACATTGTTTTTATTTTTTTCTACCTGAATTATTTTCCAGACTGTCTTTAGAAATGCCTTCTACAGAAGGTTGTCCAATGCCTTTTATCTGATTTTGTATATCTATTATTTGGGCGTTTAAACTTAAAATCTCTGCACGCGCCTCAGTTACTCTTCTTCTCATATCAAGCAATGAACTTTTTAAATCTTCAGAATTTTTGCCTTGAGCTTGCACTGACTGCAGCATTGCCATACGATCTATTAATAGCTTTATAAAAGTGTCCCTGTCGTTGGCGGTTTCTTCTAATTTACTTAGTTGTCGTTGCAACTCAATTCCTTTATATATATCTAGATACTGCATATTATTTTCTCCTCGATGTTGGTGTTATTTGGCGTCCCTTTTCTAATTCTTTTTGTTGTTGCTGTAATTGTAGTAAATTTGCTTTAGCTACCAAAATTTCAATTTTTACTTGTTTAATTAGTCCTTTAAATCTTTCTGTTCCTTCAGGACTTCTTTTTGTAGATAATTGCATATGAAATAACTGCGATTCATATATTTTAATTTGTTTTTCTAAATCTTCTATTCTCTTTGCTTCCAACATAATTTTTTGACCTATTTCTCGAAGCCCGTGTATATAATTAATATCCATTATTCCCCCAATTTACTGTGCTGAACATATTCTATACCATATTAGTGGTGTTGTCAAGACCGTGTTTTTGTATAAGTGTAAAAACTTATGGGTAATAGCTAACTTATTTCCTTCTTTTTCTCTCTTTCTTTCTCGCAATATTGTGCAAGCGATTATTTAATGTAAATAAAAAATACCTTCCAGAAAGGAAAGCATTTTACTAATTTATGGTGCGGATGAAGGGACTTGAACCCCCACTCTTTCGAACTAGATCCTAAGTCTAGCGC
>CAYJAP010000006.1:0-29057 GCA_964368425.1 uncultured Lachnospiraceae bacterium
GTTCAAGAAGAAAAGAAAGAAGAAAAACCTGCCGTTAAGGAAGAGAAAAAAGTTGAAGAGAAAAAAGAAGTAAAGACACCAGCTAAGAAGCCGGCAGCAAAAAAGAGCACAACAAAAACAACTGCTGCGAAAAAAGCTCCAGCGAAAAGTGCTGCTGCGAAAACTTCTACTACAAAGAAATCATCATCAAACGCTTCTACTGCAAAGAAAGCACCGGCTAAGAAAGCCCCTGCAAAAACAACTAAAAAATAATAACTTACAAAAAAATACAAAAACAGCCAATATGATTGCGCTGTTTTTTTCATATTTAATAAAGCTACTTTCATAAAGTATAAAAATGAATGAGGGAGATGTTTATGGATGCAGCTTTAACAAAGAAGGGAAGTGGGGTACTTGGACAAGTTATAAAAGGGTTACTCGTGGCTTTATCTATCTCACTGGTGGGGATACTAGTTTTTGCTTTAATTATCAGGTTTACCGGAATAGATAACAACTTTATAATGCCTATTAATCAAGTGATAAAAGTAATAAGTATATTCTTCGGTGCTTGTATTTCTGTTAGAAGAGATAAAACGAGAGGACTTTACAAAGGGCTATTAATTGGCTTCATTTATACTATATTTTCTTTCCTACTATTTTCTGCACTTAGTGGAAGTATATCCTTTTCCGTCACAATTCTAAACGATTTGCTATTTGGAAGTATCATCGGTGCACTCAGTGGAATTATCTGTGCTAACATAAGAAAAAGATAATTTTACTACATAAAATTTCATAGTTTTTATAAAAGTACAAGTACAAAAAAGCTTGTACTTTTTCGCTTTTTTTATTTTGTTTTTGTTTGACTTGGGTATTATTATAATATATAATAAACACAGTTTCTAAGGGAGTAGCTAAATGAAGAAAAATAAGAAAGTTATTACAAATTTTGTTCTTATAGGTATCGCGGCTTTACTATGCATTTTATTGTCAGTTGTTCCGTTTATAGTACCAGGAACTTTTTATAAGTTTAAAGGGTTTGCAAATGGTGTAAATCTTGGTAGAGATTTTGACGGTGGAGTAATCGCAATATACGAAAGCGAAACGCAGGTATCTAAAGATGACTTTAATAAGTTTAAAAGCATCCTATCTAAAAAATCTAATATCGTTAAGCAGAGCGATAACAAATTAATCGTCGATATTGCTAACGCTAAAGACCCCGTAACTGTACTGTCTTTTATAGGAAAAGACGGCTTTTTCGAGATAAAAACTGAGCAGAGCGACACTGCTGTTTCATCGATGGATTCTAAGCATATTGATACTGCAGAGTATCTATTGTACAACGACTCTGTTCACGGTATAAAAATAACTTTCACAGATGAAGGCTCTTCTATTCTGCAAGATATCACGTCATCCAGCGAGACATTATACTTCTATATGGGTGGCAAAACTTTCTCAGATTTACCAGGAGTACAAATTTCTGAACCTGTTACGACAGGAATGATGTTCTTGACCGGTAACATAACGAGTAAATCACAAGGGCAGGATATAGCCAACAGATTGATGGCGGGTAAATACAGTAAAGATTATACTCTAGTGAATGCAAGTTCATATGAGTCTACCATGCAAGAAGGGGCTATAATGGACAACGTGTTTTTAGCTATACAGATTGGTTATGCAATATTACTAGTTGCACTTATTGCATTCCTTTGCATTAGATACAGACATCTTGGAATAATCGCTTCAGTATCCTTTATATTCTTCAGCACATTTATATTAGCAGCCATGTCAATAATTAGTTATATAGAGTTTAACACGGCCACAATAATCGCTATGATTATAGGGTATGCGATAGCGATATTCTCTACAGTATTCTTATTCGAGTCTTTCCGTAAAGAGAATGAAAAAGGAAAGAAACTACCTTCAAGTATACGTTTTGGTTTCAAGGCAGCATATCCGGTCATACTAGATATTTCAATAGCTCTTGGCCTCTGTTTGATAGCTCCTCTGTTCTTCGCTGGCTCTGTATTATCTTCCTTTGCTCTGACATTAGTTCTGGCTCTCGTGGGCAACATCATCTGTACGCTAGGTATAACGTACGGCATGAGCAAAATGTATTTAAAACTTAACAGCACCAAACCTGAAAAAGTAGGTTTTGCTAAAGGAGAAGTTGGGCATGAAAACGAATAGTAAATGTAAGGGCTGTAAAATTTACAATAAGTTAGTCAACAGCAATATAAACTATAAGAAAAACTACTGGATATTCCTAACAATTCCTCTAGCACTGATACTAGTATCTTTGATTGTTTTCGCTTTCGTATCGTTTAATTTTACTTTTAACATAACTGGTGGAAAGGTTATTTCTATTGACTACGGTACTACAATGTCAGACGACAAATACGTGGAAAACGAAAAGATTGTTAATAAAATTCTAGCTGATGCAGGGGTTAAGAAGTATACAATAGAAAGGGTAGGAGTAAGCGGAAATTATTCTTCGATTGTAAAGATTATTACCACAAGAATAATAACAGTAGAAGATGCTACTATCGAAAAAGTTGCTGATCAAATCAGTGACGAATTTGAAGAAGGAAATCCTGGATTTGAGCTTATAAACACAACTTCTCAGGCGTTCGCTGGTGATGATGTCATGACGTATTTCATAATAGCATTTGCCGTATTACTAGTACTTTCTTTCGGCTATATTTGGTTCAGATATGGTATTATCGCATCATTTGCGACGGTAATGGCGCTGATTTTCGGAGTAGCTATAACATGTGCTTTTGCAATCATAAGCCGAATTCCTACAGATGAATATTTCATAGTAATTTTAATTGGAGTTGCAACTTTAATAACTTACTTCTTAGTATATAAGTTAAACATATTACAACAAAACGAGTTAAACGAAGAGAATAAAAGTGAAACAAATAATTCGTTAATGAATATGACAAGAAAACAAACCATGAAATCAAATATGTTGGTGTATACTTCCTTCCTACTTATAATAGCAGTTCTGATGGTTTTCGGGGCTAACTCAATCAGATTTATTGTGTTACATCTATTCTTCTCACTTATAGCTTGTGCCTACGTAACTTCCTTTGTATTCCCAGCAATTTGGACATTACTATACAACAGGAAAAACAATAAAATATTGATTGACAAACTAAAGAAAATAGAAGCAAGTAAAGACAACCAGAAAAAATAAACAAAGCCCAACAGGGCTTTTTTAAATACCAGAGGATAACATGAAACTAATCGTAGATAACGAAAAAAACTATTCCGAATTACTACTGATAATAGATCTATTTTTTAGCTCTAAACAGAGAGGTTTTTTATCGTTCGATATATCGCATTCCACTAAAATTATAAATAAAAGATTCGTAATAGTTATCGAAATCGACGGTAAGAAATATCAGTACAGTTATATGTTACAACCTGAAATGTTCGAAAAGGGACATGGGTTACACAATAAATTTGTTAAACGTTATGGAAAGATTGCTTTGTATCGAGCTTTGTCTGAACACACAGGCAAGGACTTACCTTGGGGCAGCCTAACTGGTGTTCGTCCTTCAAAATTATTTTACGAGCTAATGAAGGAAGAAAATAGGGGTTATGCTGTACGAAAATTTAAAGAGTTATATCGTGTAAGCGAGGAGAAAATAAATTTAGTAGCAAGTGTCGTCAAAAACCAATCAAAAAAATCTACGGGTGATAAAGACGCGCATTTATATTTGCATATACCGTTTTGTCCGTCTCGCTGTACTTACTGCTCTTTTATATCTTACAGCTTGCCTCGACATCATGCCATGCTTTCAGATTACGTCGATACTTTGATAACAGAGTTGACAGTTACTCTTAAAAATATTGCCCGTAAAAAGTACAATATACGCTCAATATATATAGGTGGCGGAACGCCCACAATTCTATCTTCCGAGCTACTAGATAAACTACTCTCTCATCTACATCTGCCGGTGGAAGAGTTCACTGTAGAAAGTGGCAGGGTTTCGACTATCAGCAAAGAAAAGATTGATATTATGAAGAAGCACGGCGTCACACGTATATGTGTAAACCCTCAAACATTCAATAAAAAAGTTCTTCAACAGGTTAATAGGGAAGGATGCTCGAAGGATACAGAGGCTATCATTACGTACGCACAAAATAACGGATTACTCGTCAATATGGACTTGATTGCCGGGTTACCTGGGGAAACTCTTGCAAGCTTCAAAAGAAGTGTGTTAAAGACGTTATCTCTGCGTCCAGACAACATTACTATCCACACTCTATCGTTAAAAAATGCTAGCCAGCTTACTAGTGATAATTTCGTTTCAGATGATGAAAAAGTTGTAGAAAAAATGGTTTCGTGGGGATATAAAGAGTTGACGGAAAATAAGTACTTGCCTTACTACATGTACAAGCAAAAACATACACTTTCTCATCTTGAGAATATTGGTTATTCTAAGAAGGGTAGTGAGTGTTTGTTTAACATCGACAGTATGGAAGAAAGTGCGACTATCATCGCAAACGGGGCGGGAGCGATAAGCAAACGGTTGTTTACAAAAGAGAGCCGGATAGAGCGAGCAGCTAACGTAAAAGATATTCCGCAATACTTGAATAATATAGAGGAAATAGTTAAGAAAAAACTGCAATTATTTAAATAATCTTTCAAATATATCCTTTACTTAGAAAGTTATATGTGATATTATCTAACAGTACCTAATACTAGGGGATACGTCTACCTCGACGGTTTACTTGGTAATAGGCGGATTAAAGAAAAATAAGGAGGAAAACATGATCAATAAGGACAAGAAAACAGGCATTATATCTCAGTTCCAAAGAAAGGAAGGGGATACAGGTTCAGCTGAAGTTCAGATTGCTGTACTAACTGCAAGAATTAAAGAAATCACGGCACACTTAATAAGCAACAAAAACGATAAACACTCTCGTCGTGGATTAATCGGACTTGTTTCTAAGAGAAAGAAATTATTGCGCTACTTAGAGAAAACTGACTTAGAAAAGTTTAGAAGTCTTAAGAAAGAATTAGAAATTAGATAGTTAAATATGGGGAAGTTACCTTCCCTTTTTATCATTTATTAGGAGGACAAATGAATACATTTAAAAAATTTGAAACAGAGATTGGTGGAAAAACAGTAGTTGTTGAAACCGGCAAATATGCTTTCCAGAGCAATGGTAGTTGTGTTGTAAGATGCGGCGACACCGTTGTTATGGTGAACGTAACAATGGCAAAAGAACCTCGGGCAGGACAAGATTTCTTCCCATTAGGAGTGGATTTCGAGGAGAAGCTATACTCCGTTGGTAAAATCCCAGGCGGATTTAAAAAGAGAGAGGGTCGTCCAAGTGATCAGGCTATTTTAACAAGCAGACTAATAGACCGACCACTACGTCCATTATTCCCAAAAGGAATGTTTAACGACGTTTCTATCGTTGCAACCGCTCTATCTGTAGATTACGACAATGCTCCAGAGCCACTTGCAATGTTCGCAAGCTCAGTAGCTTTGACACTATCAGATATCCCTTTTGCTGGACCAACAGGAAGCTGTGACGTAGCACTTGTAGGTGGTAAATACATCATCAACCCAACAAGTGAACAGAAAGAAAAGAGTTCTATTGACCTAACGGTTTCTGGAACTAAAGATGCAATCTTGATGGTGGAAGCAGGGGCTAATATTGTATCTGAAGAAGAAATGCTAAAAGGAATTTTGTTTGCTCACAAAGAGATCAAAAAACAAGTTGCATTCCAAGAAAAAATTGCTAAAGAATTAAAAATCAAAAAGGCTGACATCGCTTTTTATTCCGTTCCAGCAGAGATTGAAAAGGACGTAAGAAAATACGCAACAAAGATAATGGAAGAGGTTATGTCACATTATGTTCGTAGCGAAAGACAAGAAGCTGAGGACAAGGCTGATGAGCAAATCTTTGCACATTTTGCAGAGAAATATCCTGATAACAAACGTGAAATTGCAGACAGTTTGTATCAGATTAAAAAAGAAGTTATGCGTGATAAAATCATCAATAAAAGTATTCGTCCAGACGGTAGAAAGTTGGATGAGGTACGTCATATTTGGTGTGAAGTTGGCGTACTTCCTCGTGTTCATGGTTCAGGAGTGTTCACACGTGGTGAAACTCAAGCTTTGACAATCGTTACTTTAGGTATGCTAAGTGACGTGCAAAGGCTAGAGGGTATAGATGAAGAAGATGCTAAGAGATACATGCATCACTATAACATGCCTCCTTACTCAACGGGAGAAGCTAAGCAGTTAAGAAGTCCGGGCAGAAGAGAGATTGGACATGGTGCGTTGGCAGAACGTTCACTGTTACCAGTTCTTCCAAATGAAGAAGAGTTCCCTTACGCTATCAGAACAGTATCTGAGGTGCTAAGCAGTAACGGATCTACTAGCCAAGCTAGTGTTTGTGGTAGCACACTGTCTTTAATGGATGCAGGAGTTCCACTGAAAGCGCCTGTTGCTGGTATCGCTATGGGACTGATTAAAGATGAAAAGTCTAAGAAAGTTGCAGTGCTAACAGATATACAAGGATTAGAAGATTTCTTAGGGGATATGGACTTCAAAGTAGCTGGGACTAAAGAAGGTATCACAGCTATGCAGATGGACATGAAAATCAAAGGTATCAGTGAGGAAGTTCTAAGAACGGCGTTAGAAAAAGCGCGTATTGGAAGACTACACATTCTTGGAAAGATGACCGATGTCATCGATAAACCTCGTGCAGAAATGAGTCCTTACGCTACAAAAATTATTTCTTTCAGCATTAATCCTGACAAAATCAAAGATGTTATCGGCTCAGGTGGTAAGGTTATAAATAAAATAATCGACGAAACTGGCGTTAAGATTGATATTGAAGACGATGGACGGGTTATGATTGCTTCTACAAATGCAGAAATGAACCAAAAAGCTAAGACCATAATATTGGGTATTGTAGAAGAATTAGAGATTGGAAAGACATATTCAGGAGTAGTTGCTAGAATCATGCAGTTTGGTGCTTTCGTGGAAATTGGTAACAAAGAAGGAATGATTCACATTTCTAAACTTGCAAAAGAAAGAGTACAGAAAGTTGAAGATATCGTTAATATCGGCGACCATGTTGAAGTGGAAGTTATCAAAATCGATGAGAAAGGAAGAGTTGATTTAAGACTTACAGCTAAGATGAATTAATTAAGAAAGACTAGAAATAGTCTTTTTTTTTGTTGTCCAATAAACTAAATATTTCCTGTTATCATATAACTTTTTATCCAATCATATAATTATACAGGTAGCAGGGAGTATCGTATGCGTAAAAACGGATTTATACACGTAACTTCAAATGTCATTATAGTTGCAGTATTAGCACTTTTGGTCGTGATATGTTTCGATACACAGTCGCAGTACGTGTTTGGTAATACGTCTTCGGAAGCCATATACCACGGAAACAAAAATTCCAACAAAGTCTCTTTGATGATAAACGTGTATTGGGGAACAGAATATCTTGACTCGATGCTCGCTACATTACAATCTTATGACGTGAAATGTACCTTTTTCGTGGGTGGACAATGGGTAGAGAAAGAGCCAGAATACCTGCAGAAAATACATGCTGACGGACATGAAATAGCCAATCATGGATACTTTCACAGGGACCATAAAAAACTGTCATACGATCAAAACTATGAGGAAATTTACAACACTCATCAGATAGTAAAAGCGAATATAAATATAGATATGAAGTTGTTCGCTCCTCCAAGCGGAGAGTACAATAAAACTACGTTGCAGGTAGCACAAACTCTAGGATACACAACAATTATGTGGAGTAAAGATACCATAGATTGGCGGGATAAAGACGCTTCAGTGGTACTATCACGTGCTACAAAAAATGTTGGTGGAGGGGATTTAATACTAATGCATCCGACCGTACATACAGCCGAAGCATTACCCCAGATTCTACAGTACTATAAAACTAATAATTTACAAGCTTGTACGGTATCAGAAAACGTAAAATAATGTTGAATTTTTAGACACACTCCTACACATACTAAATGTATATAGGAGTGTTTTTTATGGTAGAATTACATACGTTTGATAACGGCATGAGATTAATTGTTGAAAAAATGAGAGGGGCAAAAACAGTCGCTTGTTTCGTAGATATAAATGTCGGTTCGGCATACGACGAACCAGATAAGATGGGTATGGCTCACTTAGTAGAACACCTAATGTTTTCCAGCACTAAGAAGCGCACAAATATTGAGATACGTGCAGACTTCGATAAAATTAAGACAATTGTAAATGCATCTACTTCTATACATCACACGCGATTCTATATAAAGAACATATCAGAATATTTTGAGACATCTTTCGAGATATTAGGGGACATGCTTTCAAACACACTATTTCTAAAATCAAATATTAGACGTGAGAAAAAGATTGTTGCCGACGAAATTCTCACAAACAGTGACATGAATTCCACAGTTTTAACTGAGGCATTATACCGAAGATTTTTTAAAAATACATCGCTGTCAAATTTGATTTTAGGTACGAACGAAACGTTAGCTAACATCAGTAGAAATGATATTCTCACATACTTTGAGAAGTATTATGTGCCTCAAAACATGGTAATTTCGTTCGCCGGAGATATCTCTCTTGCACGAGCAAAAGCACTGGTAAGCAAGTATATTAAGGTTAAACCAACAGATGAACCCCTAGAAATACTCGCTTTTTCTGAGTGGAACCATATGCCTGAAAAAGAGTTTGTATCAATAGAGAAAGATGTAAACCAGTGCAAGGTAGAAATAATGATTCCTGCATATAATTCTAGCAGTGAGTTATCTGAGACTCAGAGTTTCTTGGTTAGTATACTAAACGGAAGCAGCGGCAGATTATTTAAACGGATACGTGAGGAGCTTGGTCTGGTGTATCACATATCCAGTTATTTTATGGATTTTTATAACTGTGGAATTATTGGGATAAATTTTTCTACTTCAAAAAAGAATCTGGAACATGCATTGAGAGAAATCAATAATATTCTTAACAACATAAAAATTAATGGCGTAACAAAAGAGGAAGTTGCGATAGAAAAAATTAAAGCCAAGGTTTATATGCTATCCCAAGCCGAACAAACAATTTCTGTAGCTGGAGGAAATTCTATGGACAGAATAAAACATAATAGGAACTACTCTATACCCGAATTAAGAGCAATATATGAACAGATAACGGTCGATAATGTAAATGATGTTGCCAGAAAAGTGTTAGATAGTGACAATATTCTGTGTGGAGTGTTGGGAAAAGAGTGTGATAGTAGTATCTTTGACATTCTGGATTTCTGATAAATTTTGATAAAAGTTCCCTATCAACGCGTTAAATGATTTGTTTTAGCCCCTTTATATGATATAATAATCCCAGTTCATGGATATATATAATACAGAGGTGGGACTTGGCTGTTTATCTAAATAGCAGTAACATGAAATTAAGAGCACGTAAACGCAATTTTAGACTGGGCATCGTAATTGCGAGTCTCTTTTTTGTTCTGCTAATCAACATGATTTTCAACATAATTAGTCCTATCAATTCTCTCTTATGGGGAGTATTTGGACTATCCACTTACGCTATATTCGCTGCTCTACTTATTTGGGGCATAGCTTTATGTTGCAATGTATCTGTAAAACTTACTTTACGACAGATAGCAGTTCTAGCTATCTGGTTAATCTCTTTTATGATGTTGTTACATTTATCGACTACAACAAAGATTCTAGGGGATAGTTTCGGTGAATATCTACGTCAGAGTTACAGTACAAAATTAACTGCTGGCGGAACTTTCATATCTATCTTAGTCTATCCACTGTATTATTACACGCACCTTACAGGAGCTTTCATACTAACCAGTATCTTGTTTGTAATAACTACTGCTTTTGCTATATATTCTACATACACGCATTGGTCATCGCCACAGAAGAAAAAGGTTGAGAAAGAGGAAAAGGAGGAGGATTTTTCCTATCCTGAATTCTATCCTGTAATCGAAAAAGAAGAAGATATTGTGGTTGAAGATGATTATCTTAACGAAAGTAATAGCGTGGATTTAGGCGAGATTGTTGAAGAAGAAAGCACCAAGGAAAAGGCTAAGAAATTACTAGGCTTAAAAAGAGAAGGTAAAATGAATGCTGAGTCTAGAAGCATTAATGATTTGGCTTCCTCATTCAACAAAGCGAAAAGTAATGGTATAACCAAAAGAGAATATATTTTAACTCCTAAAAATACCACTGTTAGTGCAAGTGCAGGGTTAAACAATCGCCCGCCAAGATTTGTCCACACTCTCAATAAAGAAGAGCCGGCACAACAGAATTCTAGAACGAAAAAGCAATTGACTGAACAAGAGAAGAAAGATTTAGAGTTTCTCAGAGCAACCGTAGGGCATAGAGGTAACATCGAGGAAGAGGAAACCAATTACTCGAGAAAACCTAACTTGATTCGAGAAGAGGAGTCAGGAGGATACGACAAGTCTCCAACAGAAGGGGGATACAACACCTCGTTCAGACAACGCAAAACAATCGATGAAGTGTACGATGATTCTCTCACTATTAACAACTACAAAGAAAGATATTCCACCAAAGATATTTATAGAGACGACACTCCAACAACTCCAATCAAGAGCAAGTATTCTCAGGTTAGATTAGATGCTGTGGACGATGTTCCACGAGAGCGTAGGGCGAGATATAAAAGGCCTATTAAATACATCAAGCCGCCTGTTGATCTGTTGACCGTTATAAAAAATAAAGATTTAGATAACGAGGAAGATTTTGCTAACAGAGCAGACATGCTTGAGAGCACCCTCAAAAGCTTCAAAATTGATGCTACTGTCGTGTCAGTTACCAGAGGGCCGGCGTTTACCCGTTTCGAACTACAGATGCCTCCGGGAGTACCTGTAAAGCGTGTATTGAACTATACCGATGACCTATCCATGGCGCTTGAGTCACAGGGAGATGTACGTGTAGAAGTTCCTATTGCTGGGAAAAACGCTTTCGGCGTCGAAGTTCCTAACGACAAAATAGCTACTGTTGGCTTGAGAGATATTATTGAATCGTACTCTTTCCAGAGCAATAAATCACTACTGACATTTGGTCTAGGAAAAGACATTACCGGTGACAGCAACGTTGCTAGGTTAGATAAAATGCCTCACTTGTTAATAGCAGGTTCGACTGGTTCAGGTAAAAGCGTTTGTTTGAACAGTTTGATAATAAGTTTAATGTATAAAGCGTCACCAGAACAGTTAAGATTCATTCTAGTAGACCCGAAACGAGTGGAATTCCCACTGTACAACAATATGCCACACATGCTCATACCGAACGTCATAACCGACATCGAAAAAGCTTTGAAAAGCTTAGCGTGGGCAATAGACGAGATGGAACGACGTTTCGAAATATTCAGTCAGAATATGGTTAAAAACTTAGAGGAATACACCGAGCTGGCGACTGTACAGAATGGTTCGCTAGATAGATTACCTTATATCGTCATTATAGTAGATGAGCTAGGCGATTTGATGGCACAAAACAAGAAAGATGTTGAGGACAAGATTATTAGATTAGTACAGAAAAGTAGGGCAGCGGGTATACACCTTGTACTGGCAACTCAACGACCGAGTGTTAACGTTATTACAGGAACGATCAAAGCCAACCTGAACTCACGTATAGCCTTCGCTGTAAACAGCTATGTAGATAGTAAAACCATACTCGACCAAGCAGGAGCTGAGAAGTTACTGGGCAAGGGCGACATGTTATATTCAGCATCTGACTCTCCCGACCTGAAACGTATACAGGGAGCCTTTATCAGTAATAAAGAAATAGAAGATGTTGTTGGATTCATAAAAGATAATAACGAAGGAAACTTTGATGCTGATATAGAAGATAAAATGTTCAATAAAAAGAATAATTCGTATGATAACTCTGAAGATGAAGATTTTGACGTACTATTAAAAGATGCGGTTAGGACGACCATTAAACACGGAAATATCTCAATATCTAAAATTCAACGTATGTTTGGCGTAGGTTATCCTAGAGCAGGGAAGATTATAGATCAGATGGAAAAAGCGGGATTTATTTCTTCCACAGACAATAAAAATCAGCGAACAGTTTACATCACTCAACAAGAATTTGAAGAGAGATTTGGAGAAGATTTATAGAAAAGTTTATAAATCTTTTTCTTTTGAAAGGCTAGCTTATTATTTTTAGTTGCTCAAAAAAATCCATACTGGTATAATGAAAAAGATATAAAATATTTATCAAAAGAAAAGAAGGAGACTTTTATGAATATACCAAATCAAATAAGTCTTGCTAGAATGATTATGATGCCAGTGCTGATCTTTTTCTACCTAGCAGATTTCATACCTTATGGCAAACTTATAGCGTTAATTATATATTTCCTAGCCTGGATGAGCGACATGCTAGACGGGTACATAGCAAGAAAGTACAACATGGTAACCAGCCTTGGTAAGTTACTAGACCCAGTAGCTGATAAATTATTAGTTACAACAGTACTGATTATCTTTATCGCTGACGGAATTATACCACACCCATACGGAGTAATCTTCGCTTTCATCATGTTCTTGAGAGACTATGTGGTGACAGGTATAAGACAGATTGCAGCTACAAAAAACAAGGTTCTTGCGGCTAACTGGACAAACAAAGTTAAGTCGTGGCCACTGTACGGAGGTTCTTTCTTAGGGCTGTTAATTGCTTTCTTAAATGATCTGGCAATTCCTCTACAAACGATGAACGTTCTTAACATTATATTTTATGTTATTATGGCTATAGGAGCAGGTATGTTACTTGCATCAATGATAGTTTACATCGTACAAAATCATTCAGTATTGAGAGAAGAAAAGAAGTAAATGAGAGCTGCAATTGTTGACATTGGTTCGAATAAATTATATGGCAAGAACACCTCTAATATTTCAAACTACATTTCTAAGAGGCTGTTGGAGATTGGGGCATATTTAACCAAAATCATAACTTGCCAAAACACTCCAGAGGCTATAAAAGAGACTCTGGATTTTGTTGTCGAAGATGTAGTTTTTATTATCGCAGAAGATTCAAGTGTGAAAAACTTTCATATCAAGAAAGTACTGGGGGCTTATCTAGGAGAAGATTTAGTTAAAAATAACGACGCGTTTATGGCCGTAAATAGTTTTTTTAAGAGTAATAACCAACCATTCATAGCTGATACGGAAAACGAATTTTTCCTTCCTGAAACTGCTAACTGTATACCTAACGAACAATCGTTTCTACAATCTTTTTATATCAGTAATAAACAGACGATTTATTTCCTTCCTCAGGACTTATCATCTGTGCAGTTTATATTGGAAAAATTTATTATTGATAAACTGATAGAGGACTATAAATTAAACTATACAAAAAGCACTATTAAAACCTACGGTATTAGTGAAAATGACATAAATCTTATATTAGAAGAATTGATGAGAAACAAGTATAAGATACTGATAACAACTTATTCACAAGGGCTGGAAAATAGTCTTGTAATACGACATAATAAAGACATTGCTGATACAATAATTGACGATTTTATATCTAGGATATATGAGAAGTTACATAAGTTTATATACGCAGATGAAGAGGTTTCTCTGTCTTATCGGGTGTACGAATTGCTTCGATTAACCAACAAAACGGTTGCTTTAGCAGAAGGGGCAACGGGAGGGGTAATTGCGGAGATGTTGTTAGCTGAACACCCGCAAATGGTAAACTACTTAAAAGAAAGTATTGTATGTCCTACCAAGGAAAGTAAAATGGTTCGGTTGAACATAGCGGAAGAAATCATTGACAAATATTCTGAAGAGAGCGTGGAGATATGTTACGAGATGGCGGCCGGTTTACTTGAGACGACGGGGGTAGATGTTGTAGTCTGTACAACAGGATTCCTAAATAAAAACTCGAAAAATAATATTGTTTATATCGGTATAGGCGACGTTGATGGCATACACGTTTACAAAAACATTTTTTCAGGCGACAGAAAAAGCATAATGGAAAATATTTCCAAGACAAGTTTGTTTTATTTAATTAAAAAAATTAAGCAAAATGATTTGCTTTTTAGTTAATTTATTGTATAATATATTTATAAAACAAATGTTTGATAAGACATAATAAAAGTTAAGAATAAAGGGGTAAAATATGAATGATGAGAAAAAGAAATTACTAGACCAAGCGATACTGCAAATTGAGAAACAATTCGGTAAAGGGTCTATTATGAAAATGGGTGATGCACAGGCACAGAAGGTAGAAGTTATCCCTACTGGATGTTTGACTCTCGACGTCGCACTCGGTATAGGTGGAGTGCCTAGAGGTAGAATTATAGAGATATATGGACCAGAAAGCTCAGGAAAAACCACTGTATCTCTGCATATAGTTGCAGAGGCTCAAAAGATTGGTGGAACAGTAGCATTCATCGACGCTGAGCATGCGTTAGATCCAAGCTATGCAGAGAAGTTGGGCGTTAACATAGAAAACTTGCTTATTTCTCAGCCAGATAACGGTGAACAAGCTCTCGATATATGTGAGACATTGGTTCGCAGTGGGGCAGTGGATTTGGTAGTAGTTGACTCTGTAGCAGCTTTAACTCCAAAAGCCGAAATTGAAGGGGAGATGGGCGACAGTTTCATGGGTGTGCAAGCACGATTGATGAGTCAAGCTTTACGTAAACTTACGGGTATTACCAGCAAAAGTAAATCGTGCGTAATTTTTATAAACCAGTTGCGTGATAAAATCGGCGTTATTTATGGTAGTCCTGAAACAACAACCGGTGGAAAAGCTTTGAAGTTTTACTCAAGTATCAGAATGGATGTTAGAAAAATTGACACAATTAAAGACGGTAGCGATTTGATAGGAAATAAGACACGAATCAAAGTTGTAAAAAATAAAATGGCGCCTCCTTTCAAAACCGCGGAGTTCGAGATTATGTACGGCAGAGGAATTAGCAGAGAGGGTTGCTTATTAGACGTTGCTGCGGACATGGACGTTGTGCAGAAAAGTGGAGCTTGGTATTCATACAATGGAGAGAAGATCGGTCAGGGAAAAGAAAATGCTAAACTTTTCTTAGAGAAAAACAAAGAAATCTACACTGAGATTGATGACATAGTAAGAGAAAAACTAAACATAAAATAATTAGGTGGAAAATAACCACGATGAATCATTTGAAGATATGTGCTGCTGCAGTATATCTTCAAATTTTTTGTTAGAAGAATTTGTTAACACTGAAATATAATCGCTTCGTTTGGTGTTTTTACTGTTCGATATTTCTATGAAATAATTATATTTTGTGTCTGCAGATAGATTAACGTCCGTCACCAACTGAGCACCTTCGACATCTGCTATTACTGAAACTACGCTTTCCTGACTGCCCATTTGTCGTAATATCTTATAAGTGAAAAATCTCTTTGCATCAAAAGATATTTCTGCACTATTATCTCTTTTTATATAAACATCAAAGTTATCAACTGACAGCATTTCATAGTTACTAGAAACCTTATCTGGCTTATATCTAGATGCAAATAATTCTGTCTGAGTATATCTGTCGGGCATATCATCACTCGCCCTGACAATAATGTGGTCTTTTTCTAAAGCATCTGCATCTAACCTAATTTCTTCCACGCTGGTGGGTTGCAAGAAATTAGATGGTTGTTTATCCTTATATATCTCTGTAAACATGTCATGTATCATTTGAGTGACGTATGTTCCACCGTTGTTTTTGCTGGTCAGATTATGCTTTTCATCATTACTGTAATTACCTAACCATGCACCCATAATGTGCTCCGTGGTGTACGCTATACTTACCGCATCCGAGTTATCATTTTTACCTGGTACAACTACAGTTCCTGTCTTCCCAGCAACTTGGTAGGGTAGGTCTTTTAGTCTGCGACTTGTTCCAGTTCGCACCCCTTCAATGAGCAAATTTGTCATCAGATATGCTGTATCTTCGCCCATTATTGAGTGCGAACTTTTATTATTTTCATACAAAACTTTACCGCTTGAATCAACTATTTTTCTCACGAATGACGCTTTTTTATACTGTCCATTATTAGCGAAAGTACTAAAAGTGTTAGTCAGTTCCTTTAATGTTATACCGTTCGTAAATCCTCCTAATGCAACCGCCAACCCTGTGTCCTTTTCATGAAAATTTACCCCCGCTCGTGTTGCAAACTGCTTAGCGTTTTCGATACCGTACTCATGCAGTACTTTCACCGCCGGCACGTTTAAGCTCGAAGCTATAGCCTCCTCTACAGATACATATCCATGAAACCCTCCAACGTTATTAGGCGAATAACCATCAATGTTAACCTTTTCGTCTAATATCTGAGAAATAGGGTGAATCGAGCCGTTATCAAGAGCAGGTGCATAAACCAGTATAGGTTTTATTGCACTACCAGGCTGTCGATTAAAAGATGTCAGATTGTACGGACTCCTGCCTGCGTAAGCCTCCACTCCTGCCGTTTTATTATTTATAATTATAGACAAACTGTCTGCAACATTATCATAACTATTCTTTTCATAATAGTCGTCATTATTTATTATCTCGTACAACTTATTTTGTTTGTTAATATCGAGGTGCGTATATATCTTAACACCACTTAAAGCCAAATCTTTTGCTGATAACTGCAGTATTTCTGAAGCCTCCTTAAGACACGCTTTGTAGTACAAAGTGGCTGGGCTTTCCTCTCGTCGTTCAGTACTTAAAATGATAGGCTCAGTGATTGCCTCGTCGTACATTCCTTGACTTATCTTTTCGTCACGCAGCATTTCTTTTAACACAAGATTTCTACGCATGATACTTTTTTCCTGGTTGTATATTGGGGAGTATGTACCAGGAGATTTTATTATACCTGCAAGAAGGGCACTTTCTGACAAAGTTAAATCGGTTATATCTTTATTAAAATAGTTCAAAGATGCGTCAGCTATACCGTAGGAACTTTCCCCGAAATAAATCACGTTAAGATAGGTCTCCAATATATCTTTTTTAGTAAATTCTTTTTCAAGTTTCTTGGTAAGAAGAATTTCTTTTACTTTACGCTTTATCGTCTTTTCGGGGCTTAGATACGTGTTTTTTATAAGTTGTTGACTTATTGTACTAGCACCTTCGACAAACTTTCCTTGCCTCATATTATTCATCATGGCTTTTACGATTCTTTTATAATTAATTCCTTTATGGTTGTAAAAAGACTTGTCTTCAATACTAATAAACGCATCGAGTACGTACTGTGGCACATCTTCAATTTTAATAATCTGTTTGGTTGAAACGGCATCATCGACCAAGTTATTTTGACTATCGTAATAAGCGATGTTAGCATTTACTAATAACAATCTATCTTTATCAAAGCTCAGCTCTTTGTTTATTCCCATTATATTATTTATGAGCACCGCCGTAGTCGCTGTGATTATAATTACTCCAACGAAAAAAATAATTAGCACTATTTGTAAAGTCTTTTTCATATTTTTCTCCCGATTTTAGTATGACTAAATACACAATAAGTATTCGGTTATCATCGCTATATTTATATATAAAATATATAGATATTTTTTATTAGGAATCTTTACTTGAAAAAAAAAAAAAAAAATAGTATAATGAATAGTACTAAAAAGCGGAGAATACACGTGCAAAAATATTTTATAAAAACATATGGCTGTCAAATGAATGTACATGAAAGTGAAAAACTTTCTGGCATCTTGGAGGAGCTCGGATACACTTTAGCAGAGGACATAGAAAGTGCAAATGTCGTTGTTTTTAACACGTGTTGTATTCGTGATGGGGTAGAGCAAAAGATATTCAGTAATATAGGTATGCTGAAAAAACTCGCAAGTGCAAGGAAATCGGATTTGATTATAGCCGTCTGCGGTTGTATGTCACAAGTAAAAGATAAAGCCGAGGAATTATTTACAAAGTTTCCTTTCGTAAATATCGTGTTTGGCACACATAATATTAATGATTTTAAAGAGTATTTATTAGAATACAAACAGACGAGAAAAAATCGATCTTACGTGTGGGAAAAGGAAAAAGATATCAATGAGAGCGTTCCCATTAATCGCACAACTGGCTTGAATGCGTGGGTTAACATCATGTATGGCTGTAACAATTTCTGTACGTACTGTATCGTTCCATATGTTAGAGGACGAGAAAGAAGCAGGGATGAAGAGGATATAATCACCGAAGTAAAAATGTTGATTGCACAGGGCTACAAAATAATTACCTTGCTTGGGCAGAATGTAAACAGTTACGGACAAGACTTAGTGCAGCCCATTACATTTGCTCAGTTATTGAAAGAATTAGCTCAGTTGGACGGGGATTTTAGAATCAAATTTCTAACCTCTCATCCAAAAGATTTGACCGACGATTGTATCGAAGTTATAGCTAACGAACAGAAAATTAGTAAGGCTGTACATTTGCCTATACAGTCGGGCAGCAACAATATTTTAAAAGCAATGAACAGAAAGTACACTGTCGAACACTACAGAAACATCGTGGATAAAATGCGTGCTTCTATCAAAAACTTAGCTTTGACCACGGATATTATTGTGGGATTTCCAGGAGAAACAGACGAGGACTTCCAGCAAACATATAATGCTGTTAAGGAAATCCGATACAATGGAGTTTTTGCATTTATGTTTTCTAGACGAAAGGGAACGGTTGCAGATACTATGCAAAACCAGATACCTCTTAAACTTAAAAATGAGCGTGTCAATAGTATTCTTAAACTCTCAAAAGAAATCATTTCCCAGCAAAATAAAGAGCTGATCGGCAAGAAATTAGAGTGCTTAGTAATAGACAAAAAAGGAAACAGTTGTTCGGGACAATTAGATAGCGGCAAAAATATTATACTTTCTATAGATAAAAATGTAGAACTACCTTCTTACCAGACAGTAAAAGTTCTAAGGTATGACAGGAAAAAACTATACGGAGAAATTACATAAGGAGAACCAAAATGGCTTTATCACCAATGATGCAACAATATTTATTAACCAAAGAAAAACATAAAGATGCCTTGTTATTTTATAGACTGGGAGATTTTTATGAGATGTTTTTTGAGGACGCTAAAGTTGCTAGTAAAGAGTTGGAGCTGACATTGACTGGTAGAGACTGTGGGTTAGAAGAGAGAGCTCCTATGTGTGGAGTGCCACATCATGCTGTTGAAGGATACATCGCAAAACTAATTGAGAAGGGATACAAAGTTGCCATCTGTGAACAGTTAACTCAACCAACCAAAGGAGTAAAGATTGTTGAAAGAGGTGTAGTGCGTATCGTAACACCGGGAACATTGACAGATAGTAGTATGCTCGATGAAAATAAAAACAACTATCTTGCATGTATCATGCAAAACAAAAATAACTTTGGTATGTCGTACGTGGATATCACGACAGGGGAATTCTGTACCACAGAGATTTTGAATGGAAATCTTGATAATATAAACGATTTGCTGATACAAGTTAAGCCTAGTGAGGTGGTTTGTAATCAGGAGTTTTTAGATAATGTACAACACCTAGGAGTTTATAAATTACAGCTAATATCCAGCTTTTCTCCTTATGACGAAGAAGCTTTCTCCTTCAATAAAATGCATGAAGTGTTAGTAGAACAACTAAGCAATGCTGTACTATTGGCTTCCGATATAAATGACAAAGAGTACTGTACAATCACAGCTGGCGTGCTAATAAGTTATTTATTAGATACTCAAAAGCGTAGTTTGAAACATATTAGTTCTATCAAACTTTTTGCAAACAATAATTACATGTATCTTGATGCTAATACTCGCCGAAACCTTGAAATAACTGAGACGTTAAAAGAGAGAAAGAAAAGGGGCACTGTACTTTGGTTGTTAGATGAAACTAAGACTAATATGGGTTCTCGTAAACTCAGAAACTTTTTAGAGCAACCACTCTATAACATAGCTGAAATTAACAACCGACTAGATGCAGTTGAGGAGTTAGTTAAGAACATAATAACTCGACAGGAACTGGGCGAGCAGTTAAAAGAGGTGTACGACATCGAGAGATTGTGCGGCAAAATCTCGTACGGAAACTTTATGCCTAAAGATGCAGTTGCTTTATTGACTTCTTTAAAGAAACTACCGGGTATTAAGGATAATTTATCATCAATGAAATCCACGATGTTAGTAAGCATTTATAATAACATTTTTGACTTTTCTCCGATAGTTAAACTACTCTCTAAGGCGATAGCGGATAATCCTCCATTTACTTTGAAAGATGGCGGCTACATTCGAAAAGGTTATAACGCAGAGTTAGATGAAATTTGCGATGTCTCTCATTCAGGTAAAAAATGGATTATGCAACTGGAAGCGAAAGAGAAAGAAGAAACAGGTATTAAAAACCTAAGAATTAGTTATAACAAAGTCTTCGGTTATTACATAGAAATCCCTCGAAGTCAGAGTGATAGCGTTCCTTTCAGGTATCAACGCAAACAGACAACAGTCAGCTCGGAAAGGTTTATTACAGAAGAATTAAAGGTGATGGAAGATAAAATTCTTAACTCGGAGGACGCTCGTCTGAAGCTGGAGGACTCTCTGTTTCAAGAGATACGTTTGTTCTTGTTAAATAACGTAAATGCGATGAAACAAACGGCCGAGAATATATCGTTACTAGATGTCGTATACAGTTTTGCTACAGTAGCAGTTAATAGAAATTACGTTAAACCAACTATTCGAAAAAATATTAAAACTTTGGACATTATAAACGGTAGACACCCTGTAGTTGAAGCGTTGTTAAAAAACGAAGAATTTATTCCTAACGACACTCATCTTGATAACGAAAACCATACTATGATCATTACAGGTCCAAACATGGCTGGTAAAAGTACGTACATGCGTCAAGTGGCGCTCATTACCCTGATGTCACATATTGGGTGTTTCGTGCCTGCTAGCAGCGCAAAGATAGCTCTAACCGACAGAATCTTTACAAGAGTAGGAGCATCAGACGATCTTGCGTTTGGACAAAGTACTTTCATGGTCGAGATGGTGGAGGTTAGCAACATACTGCACAATGCCACAAAAAACAGTCTGATAATTCTCGATGAGGTGGGTCGTGGGACAAGTACGCTGGATGGTTTAAGTATCGCATGGAGCGTAGTAGATTTCATAGCTAAAGAGTTACAAGCAAAGACTCTATTCTCTACACATTATCACGAGTTAACCGAGCTAGAAGGACGTATTGAAGGAATTAAAAATTACAGAGTAAGTGTAAAAGAATACAATAATTCTGTCATTTTCCTGCGTAAAATTGTACGTGGCGGCACAAATAAGAGCTTTGGTATAGAGGTGGCAGACATTGCAGGATTACCTAAGCAGGTAATAAAAAAGGCTAGAGAAATTATGTATTCTTTACAGGAGAAAGAGTATACGGGGGTAGAACATCTTACAGAGCTTACACCTATGTCTTTCGAAAATAAATATAACATCAACGAGATTATTAATATTATTAAAGACGTTAATATTAATACTTTATCTCCGTTGAATGCTTTTGATATTTTACTTGATTTGAAAAATAAGTTAAAGGATTAACGTCTTAAAAGGAGTTGCCAATGGCAAAAATAAATATACTGGATAAACATATCTTTAACCGTATAGCAGCAGGTGAGGTTGTAGAAAAACCAGCATCTGTAGTCAAGGAGCTTGTTGAAAATAGTATTGACGCAGGCGCCACAAAAATTTCGATAGAAGTTTTGAACGGCGGTATTTCTCGCATACGAGTGGGAGATAACGGAAGCGGTATAGAGCGGGGCGAGATGACCAAAGTCTTTCTTCCTCATGCAACAAGTAAGATTCACACTGTAGAAGATTTGGACAGAATTGGAACATTGGGTTTTAGAGGAGAGGCTCTAAGTAGTATTGCTTCGGTTAGCAAAATAACGTTATTAAGTAAAACCACTGACTCCGATCATGGTAGTAAAATAACTGCTGAAGGAGGGGAGGTAAACTCTCCTGAAGATGTTGCTTGCACCGACGGAACTAGTATCACAGTAGAAGATCTGTTTTACTGTGTACCTGCCCGGGCTAAGTTTTTGAGAAAGCCTAAACTGGAAGAAGCAGAAATCACAAATTATGTTATGAGACTGATATTATCTCATCCAAATGTCACATTTAGATACACCGCTGATGGAAAGCAGATATACAACTCTCCCGGAACAAACCTGTACGACGCAATATACTCTGTGTATGGTAAATCTGTTATTGACAATATTATAGAGGTAAACTTTAAGAATGAGGATATGTCTATTAAAGGATACATCGGCAAAACCGGCTTTACTAAACCTAATAGGACCTACCAGACGCTGATAGTAAACGGTCGATACGTAATCAACCAAACAGTATCTACCGCAGTGTACAAGGCCTATGAGCCTTTCTTGATGAAAGGAAATTTTCCATTTTTTGTACTAGAATTATATTTACCTTTAGATAGAGTTGACGTGAATGTACATCCAAACAAGTTGGATATAAAATTCGAGAATTCAAACAAAATCTTTATTTTCTTGCTAAATGAAATTTCTAAGATTTTATTGGAAAACACTGGTATTAAAAAGTTCGAACAATATATAGAGGAAAGCGATCCTATTTTGTATCAGCCAATTTCTAAACTGTCGAAGGACGAAGGAAAAAACTACGATGAAAAAAGTAGTTCAAGCAGTGGGGTAGAGGAAGTTTCTCTAACTGTTGAACCTCTCGATAACCAAGCAGAGCAAGATAAAATAAACAAACTAAAAGATAATTTACAACAATTTATTGTGCAGCAAGATACTGATTTTAAAGTATTTGACGATGGTGGGTTCTACAATAAGATGGTGCAGCAAGCATTAAAAACTCAAGAATCAAAGCAAGAATCGATGCCACTATCTTTACAGCAACATAAGATCGTTGGTGTGATTTTTAACACGTATATAATTGTTGAGCAGGGTAATGAAATATTTTTTATAGACCAACATGCCGCCCATGAACGTATATTGTACGACAAATTCAAAGCCGATCACATGTCTGCTAATATAGTTGCACAGCCGTTATTAGTTCCGCATATTATCGAGGTAAATCCCATGGAAAGTGCTTTCCTAGATGACAACATCTCCTTGTTTTCTTCTTTGGGTTTTCAAATGGAAAAGTTCGGACTTAACAGCTACAAAATACAAGAAGTTCCTCTGTTATTAAAAGATATTAAAATCGTGGAGTTCTTTAACAAAGTACTTGCAGATATAACAAATAAAGCAGTATCATCCAAAGCGGAGGCTTTAGAAGATTATCTTGCACGCTCAGCTTGTAGAAGTGCGGTGAAGGCAAATGATATTTTAACTTCTAATGAGATTGAAGTTTTACTAAAGATGTTAACCGAAACGAAAGTTTTATTATGTCCGCATGGACGTCCTATTATCATCAGACTTACCGATAAAGATATCGAAAAATGGTTTAAGAGGATAGTCTAATATGAGGAAGAATAAATATAATTCTGTCATAATTTTAGGCCCAACAGCCTCCGGTAAAAGTGATATCGCTATCTCTTTAGCCAAACGGCTGCATGGAGAAATAATTAATTGCGACAGCATGCAAATATACAGTGACCTGAGTATAGGAACGGCTCGGCCAACATTAGCTGAGCAAGAAGGTGTTCCACACCACTTATTTGGCTTTATAAAGCCTGATGAAGAGTATAGCGTAAGTGCGTATAATCAAAAAGCTGTAGAAACATTTCATGAGGTAAAAACACGAGCTTTCCCAGTTTTTGTAGGGGGGACAGGCTTATATATAAATAGTTTATTGCAGCCACAGTCGTACGGAGAAGCACATAAAGATGAGAAATTTCGTGAAAAATATTATGCTTTAGCTGAAGAACATGGGAAAGAGTTTGTGCATGAAAAATTGCGCGCAGTTGATCCGCAATCAGCAGAAGAAATCTCTGTCAATAACCTCAAAAAAGTCATTCGAGCGCTAGAAATCTTTCATCTGAGCAACAAGACAAAATCAGAAATTGTGGCTCAAGATAAAGCTGTTAAAGGTGTCGATAACGGCATAGCTCCTCTAGTAGTTGGCATTACGCTACCAAGAGAAAAACTGTACGAGAGGATAAATCTTCGTGTAGACAAAATGATAGAAAAAGGACTAGTTGAAGAGGCTCGCACATTATATGATAAAGGATTTAGCGAAAAGTTACAAAGTATTTCTTCTATAGGATACAAGGAAATATATCCGTATTTTAGAGGAGAAAAGTCTTTAGATAAATGTATAGAAGACATCAAGCAGAAAACAAGGAACTATGCAAAAAGACAAATCACATGGTTTAAAAAGACAGAGAATGTTGTTTGGTTTGATGTATCGGAATATAAAAATATAAAGAAGATTGTAAAAGAGATTATGAAAAAAATAAAAAAGTAAAGAACTCTTTACTTTTTTTTGTACTTACATATCACAATATCGGGATATTTTATTCCTCTAAAGTAGGGGCAGATGGACACATTCTTAACCGCACATCTATGTGTCGTGACATCTTCTGCAACATTCCACGGACATTTATCTTGTGGCCACGGAACATCCTTCCCGGGAATTAAATCTATATCTAAATTTCCGCCGTGTAGTTTTTTCATATTATCCTCAGAACTTTCGTAGTAAGCCTATTACTTTACCAAGGATTGCCACGTGGTCGGTGTAAATAGGCAACATTGTATCATTTTCAGGTTGCAGACGGTAACGACCGTTTTCTTTATAAAATCTTTTTACTGTTGCCGAATCTTCTATCATGGCAGCTACTATATCTCCGTTATTTGCAGAGGTCTGTTGACGTAAGATGATTTTATCTCCATCATGAATGCCTGCTTTTATCATACTTTCTCCGCTTACAGTCAGGATGAATAGTCCTTCACCACGGAACATGTTAGGGGAAGCCATAAAATATTCTTCGACATTTTCTACAGCCAAGATAGGTTCACCCGCCGTGATTTTACCAAGGATAGGAATAGGAACGTACTTTTTTATGTCAAATAAAGAGTTTTCGTCCTCAACAACTTCAATCGCTCTGTTTTTATTTGGACTTCTACGTATTAAACCTTCTTTTTCCAGCTTGTCCAAATGATAAGCGATAGTGCTTGTACTCGTCACTTTCAGTGCTCTACACATTTCTCTGACAGTAGGAGGATAGCTGTACTTTTCAGAGTGGGATTTTATAAAATCTAACAACTCTTGTTTTTTAGTGTTATTTTTCATCTGTTGATACCTCTAATATTTTGATAATTTTAACACAAATAGCAAAGCATGTCAAACATTTGTTCTAACTTTTTATTCTTCTTTTCTAAGTTTAACTTTATTAGCTGCGTTACGTCTGATATCCTCTGAAATAGCCGCGTAATGTTTTCTGGTAGTATTAACATCTCGGTGACCGAGAACGTCTGCAACTATGTATATGTCGTTTGTTTCACGATACAAGTTTGTGCCGTAGGTGCTTCGCAATTTGT
The DNA here is from genome assembly GCA_964368425.1 of uncultured Lachnospiraceae bacterium. GTDB lineage: Bacteria > Bacillota > Clostridia > Christensenellales > UBA1242 > CAYJAP01. The sequence goes on from CAYJAP010000006.1 coordinate 25,458, forward strand.
GAGGGGTGATGTGTTTTAAAGGAGCAACAATTTGGGCATATTTCTTTACAAGCTTTTCTACCGCTCTAACTCCTATGCGTCTATTCTGTAAACTCACAAATAAAGCCTTTTCAGTAGGTGGTAAATTAGTAAGATTGTCTCTCCATATCATGTAATCTTTTAACGCTTGGGACACCTCTTCTCCAAAATAAAGGGTGACTTTGTTGCCTCCTTTCCTAGTAACATTGAAGGCGTTAATAGCAAAATCGATGTCGTCTACATTAAGTCCAACACACTCTGAAATACGAATACCTGTACCTAAAAACAGGCTTAACATAGCGAAATCGCGTTGTTTTGTGTGTTTATGGTAGCCTTTCTGTCGAGGAGTTAAATGCATCCCTTCCTCTGATAAATTCAATATTTTTACCACCTCATCAACTTCTAATCGTATAATTTCACTTTCGTGTATTTTAGGAGTGTCGATGAGAGCGGCCACGTTTTTAGATATTTTTTCTTTTTTAAAAAAGTACTTTAATAAACTACGTATACTGCTTAACTTACGAGCTTTAGATTTATCTCCATTTCTATATATTTTTTTACCAATTTTGTACACCGTCAGATAATCCAAAAACATCTCCAAATGTGTTGCGGTAATCTCATCCAGCTGCTTTAGCGAAAATTTTATAACATCTGTGCCATGAAACTCTGATATTTCGGACACTATAAAATCAAAAAAAATCTTCAAATCGTTGGCGTATCCAAGACGGGTCAACGGGGTAGATTGAGGTTCGATACCACGGAAAAATTCTGCACAAAAAGAAGGGAGTTTTAGCTGCAACTCTCTAAGCTTAAAGATATTAGATTCGTCTCTTTGTTTAAAATAACTGCTATTTTTCATACTTTAATTATATTGGTTTATCTCAACAAAGTAAACTATTTTCATCTTTTCAGCAATTTAATTCACAAAAATCAGTCTTTATGATACAATAACAAGGAATAATTAAGTGGAGAACTTATGTTTATAGCCGAAGAATTTATAAATAAGATTGAGCCTGTCAGATACAAAAATTTATCTGCAAACTTTTTATATTTCGTAGAGAAAGCATCAGCAGATTTCTTTGCTGATAAACCTATGTTTAAAAATGACCGTGTAAAGATATATCTGTACGATAATTTCGTAATGCAAACCAACACCGCAAAAGAATGTTATTTAAATGCTTTTGTGGAAATTAATCAGCCGGCAAACGAAAAGTCTAATGTAATTGTTATCGGCAAAACACCCAAACCGCCGAAAAAAGAAAAACTCGTCAAAGATTTACATTTAACTCTTAAAAGCATCAAAGACGGCTTGTTCGACTCTCTTATAAATACCTTCGACGAGAATAGCATGCTATGGAAACATAGACATAACATCACAATCTCCACTGTAGAGTATTACAAAGAGCAAAAACAAAACTTCTTGTTCAAGGTAACTCCTTGCTTAAAATATGTAAACAAGAAGGGGATTGAAGGAGTCATTTATTACGACAGAACAAAACGAGATGTTAAAATAGAGTATCCTGCAATCACATTAAAAAACATAGAAGAGAAAAACGTTGCAACAAAAGGATTGTATAAAAAATATGTTCTAATGTTTAAAAATATATTTTTATTTCAAAAACCATCACCAACTTTACCTTTCGAAATTTTTGAAAGTCTACTGTACAATGTCCCAAACACTCTGTACACCGGCCTTGATAGAGCATCAATACTCTTCGTAATTAACTACTTAAGAAATAAAAACGCGTACGATTTTATGAGTATCGATGGACAAAATGAACTATTTACAAACAATTACAAACCGTTATCTTACACATATTCAAAGTTTGCTTTAGAGCAAATAGCTAAATATATCAATAGTCATCTATAAGTACTATGCAAAGTGTTATACCGCTTAATAAAGCCAGAATATCAACTTATGAATAGTACTTTTTTATTGTGTAAAAGTTAAAATATTTTTAAAAAGCTTACAGCTAAAATACATTTTTATTAGTATTTTATTACTGTTCATATTATCTTTACGCATTTATTATATCCCAATAGAATAACGTTACTCGTAAAGTTAGATAAACCATTAGATTATATTATATATAGAGTTGCACATATCGATATGCAGTAAATGAAGCAAAAGTCAATGTTTTCTATATGATTATATATAAAATGCATATATAAAGGCGATTTAATGACATTGGAGTCCAATAACACTTGATGATATTTATGATATAAACCGACTAAGATACTGTCATTAATTAAACAACTAAATTAAAGATATTGTCATTACATTAACAGTCCTTTTATATAATAAACAATCACCACGTAAAATATTACATTTAATAAAGACAGAAAGCAACTGCATATAAATTACAATGATTCTAAATGACATGACAGTAGCCAGTGAGTAAATAAAGATAATGACAAAATAGAGTAGTATAAAAAGTTACATCTAAGAATGATAATTATTTATTAATTAATTTTACACAAAAAATGTTAGTGACAAAAACTCATATGCAAATTATAACAAAAGAACGCAATGAAGCTTTTAAGACAGAGTTTGCAAAGTTCTTAAACAATACCTAGATATATGCTTAACTATTCGCAAAAGCTGTCTTTTGCGAATAGTTTAACAACATTAAAACTAGCTCTGCAACTAACTTGAGCAGGTAAGAAATCATATTTTTTATCATAGGCTCACTTGTCGATTCACCTATTTTCTCCCCTACTCTACCTCGTGTGCATTCATACGTTGTTGGAGTGTGTCTTACTATTCCATATTTACTGCATACCGTATTTTCTATTGAATCGTTTTTTCATAACCTAAATGAAAACGTAGGTAAAAAAATTGTCGGATAAAAAATGGGGGACTTTATCCCCCTGCTAATGCATGTTGTATTTTTAAAACATAGCTAATAAAAAGTTTAACTCTTTTAATTTTACACGCTGATCTTTCCAGCTAGGCATCACACTCTGCACTATTCGGTAAAAGTTTTTTGAATGATTCATTTCAATTAAATGACTCAGTTCATGAATTATGACGTAATCCACAACGTTATGAGGCAACATAATAAGCTTATAATTCAGCTTAATATTCCCCTTGCTATCACAACTTCCCCACTTTGATTTGGATTTTATAATCTTGATTGACTCATAATTAAGTTTCATTATGTTAGCAAAGTACTGAACTCTATCTTTCAAGACATCCGCCCCTACCTTTATGTAAAATTTTTCAGCCAACACCATGCATTTTTCTCTCTCAATATCTGGTGGAAACACAATCTTATTGTCTACTATTTCAACCTTCTTGGTGTTTGGAATTTCTATCTTTGTGTAAATTTTACCCAACAACATAAAAGCGTTATAGTTTATGAGATTGTAATTAACCATCATACTATCTTTAATCGCCTTCTGTTTTAATTCGATCCACCTTTCCTTCTGTTCAATAAATTTGAGGATGTAATCGAGGCTAAGTCTTTTAGGCGCACGAACTATGAGGCTACCCGTTTTACTGATAGACAACGACAATGTCCGTCTGTTTGTTCTTACAATTTTATCTGGCTGTATCATAAATACACACCCCTATTTGCC